>JAWWPY010000385.1:0-100499 GCA_033854735.1 Streptosporangiaceae bacterium
GCCTGGTCCCGGATCCCGGCCGGGATCACCGCGCCAGCCGGGACGGGGCTCGCCGTCGGCGTTGGCGACGGCCGCGGCGCCTCCGACGACGGCACCGGCGACGGCACCGGCGACGGCGTGGCCAGCTCAGAAGACGGCACGGGCGAGGGCACTGGCGACGGCGAGGCGAGCCCAGACGGCACGGGCGAAGGTGTGGACCGCGATTGATTCAGCGCGGCGAATGTGGCGCGCGGAGGCGGGCTGGAGGTGCTGGCCAGGACACCACCCGCTACCAGAGCCGCAGCGACCGCCAGCGCCCCGGTGGTGACCAGGACCCGGGTGGTGGGGCGGCCACGGCCCCGCCCCGGCCCGGCGGGGCTGGTGTCGCTCGCGGGCTGGTCTGACTGGGCAAACCACATGTCTACCTCCTGGAAGGACGATCAGGCGCTGGCCGCCTGATCTAGCTCTGGGCACTGGAAAGCCGGTGCACCGGGAAGCTGTGCACCGGGAAGCTGTGCACCGGGAAGTACGCACCACCCGGCCAGAAGTTGCGGCCCGGCAGCAGCAACCTTCGACCCCCTCTGGCCGTATATGCATGAGTGGGGACCGGGAAGGAACACATGGCGCGCGGTGACGAGCAGTTCGTCGAGTTCGTTCAGGCGAGCTCCCCCCGGCTGCTGCATGCCGCCTACCTGCTCACCGGTGACCGCCATCTCGCCGAGGACGCCGCGCAGACGGCGCTTGTGCGCACTTATGCGGCCTGGTCACGGGTGCGGCGTGAGGACGCCTTCGCCTACGCGCGCCGGGTGCTGGTCAACCATGTGACCGACCGCTGGCGGCGCCGGCTGCGCGAGTATGCCACCGGCGTGCTGCCGGACCGGCGGGCTCAGGCTGACGTAGCCGAGGAGGTCGCGCTGCGGCAGTGGCTGATCGGCGCGCTCGCCTCGCTGACCGTGCGCGAACGCGCGGTGATCGTCATGCGTTATTTCTTCGATCTTCCCGAGGCAAACGTGGCCGATGAGCTGCAAATCTCCATCGGGACGGTGAAAAGTACCAGCTCCCGCGGGCTCGCGAAGCTGCGGATCTCGGCGGATCCGGCGGCGCTGCCCCGGCCCGCCGGTGCGCCGGGCACCGCGCCCAGCCCTCCGCCGGCCACCACGCCGGCCCCGGTGATCGGCAGGTACCGGCCATGACTGATCTCGACACCTTCCGCCAGGCGCTCCGGACGCCCGGGGTACCCCATCGCGGCGCGCCGGACCCTGCCGCGCTGGACATCGGCCAGATCATCGCGAGGGGCAGGCGGATCCGCCGCCGCAGGCGGCTGGCGACCTGCGGCGGGTGTGGATGTCTGGCCGCGGCGGTGATTTTCGCCGTTACTGGCATCAGCCACGTCGGCCGCCAGGCCCCCAGCCCGGCCCTGGCCCCGGCCGCCTCCGTCCGGCCACGGGTGCCGTCGCCGGTGCCGTCGTCGGAGGCGCCGCGGCCGTCGCCAACGCCGACGGCGAGCCCCGTCCCGGCTGGCGCGGTGATCCCGGCCGGGATCCGGGACCAGGCTGGTGAGCTGGTGCTCTTCGTGGTCAGGATCCACCTCCGCCAGCTGCCCGGCACCGGCTTCGGGATCATGGCGGGCCACCGGGCCACTTCAGGCACGCTGACCGGGGACGTGGAAACCAACGAGACCACCGGCTCCGCCACCGCCCCCGGGTTCCACGCTGTGGAATCACCCATCGAGACCGGTGATCCGGGCACAGCCATCCCGGAGTTCGGCTACTACGCGGGCCCAGCCGCGAAAATCACCGCTTCCGCAGGTGGGAAACAAGTACAGGCCAGCATCGCCCGCTGGAGCCTGAACCCGCAGATCGTCATCTTCTGGTTCCCCGCGACCGCCCGCCCGTCCGCCACCGCCCCGCACGGGCTCACCGCCTACGACGCATCAGGCCACCTGCTGCCCGCCGGCCACAGCACCCCAGGCAACGGCTGACCCGCCCGCCTGGGGTGAGCGCCAGGTACCCGGTTACTGCCGGTACCCCGCGAGGAACCGGCCGATCCGGCCGATGGCGGCGTCGAGGTCGTCCACCCGCGGGAGGGTGAGGATCCGGAAGTGATCGGGGTACGGCCAGCTGAATCCCGTTCCTTGGACGACCTGGATCTTCTCGCGCAGCAGCAGGTCGAGGACGAACTTCTCGTCGTCATGGATGGCGTGCACGGCGGGGTCCAGCCGGGGGAAGGCGTACAGGGCACCTTTCGGCTTGACGCAGGAAACGCCGGGGATCTCGTTCAGTCTCTCCCATGCGTGATCGCGCTGTTCGTGCAGGCGCCCTCCGGGCAGGACCAGGTCCGCGATGCTCTGCCTGCCGCCCAGCGCGGCCTGGATGGCGTACTGGCCGGGGACATTGGCGCACAGCCGCGTCCCGGCCAGGGTGGCCAGTCCCTCGATATAGTTTCTCGCGTGCTGCTTCGGGCCCGAGATGACGAGCCATCCGGACCGGAACCCGGCCACCCGGTACGCCTTGGATAGGCCGCTGAAGGTCAGGCAGAACACGTCCGGGGCGAGGATGGCCGCGCAGTGGTGGACGGCATCGTCATAGAGGATCTTGTCGTAGATCTCGTCGGCGAACACCAGCAGGTGGTGCCGGCGGGCGAGGTCGAGGATGCCTTCCAGCAGTTCTCGCGGGTAGACAGCACCGGTGGGGTTGTTCGGGTTGATGATCACGACCGCGCGGGTCCGGTCGGTGATCTTCGCCGCCATGTCGGCCAGATCCGGGAGCCAGTCGGCGCCCTCGTCGCAGAGGTAATGCACCGCCCGGCCGCCGGCCAGGCTGGTGACGGCGGTCCACAGCGGGAAGTCCGGGGCCGGGATCAGCACCTCGTCGCCGTCCTCGAGGAGGGCCTGGACGGCCATCGTGACGAGTTCGGAAACCCCGTTGCCCAGGAATACGTCGCCTATGCCCACGTCGGGCAGGCCCAGATTCTGGTAGTGCTGGACGACCGCACGCCGGGCCGGCAGGATGCCGCGGGAATCGCTGTACCCGTGCGCGTTGGGCAGGTTCCGGATAATGTCCTGCAGGATCTCCTCGGGTGCCTCGAAACCGAACAGTGCGGGGTTCCCGGTGTTCAGCCGGAGCACACTGTGGCCCGCCCGCTCCAGTTCATTCGCGGACTCGAGCACCGGCCCGCGGATCTCATAGCTGACCCCGGCGAGCTTGCTGGATTGCCTGAACTCCATATGCGGTGGCCTCCCGGACCGGGTTCGGTGCTGCGCGCGTCAGTACTTGGTTCTGCCAAGTTACTACTTGGATGTTCCAACTGTCTCCTACAATTACGTGTATGCCACGACGAAGCTATGACCAGTACTGCCCCCTCGCTCGTGGGATGGACATCGTCGGGGAACGCTGGACCATACTGATCGTCCGGGAACTGCTGGCCGGCCCTCGCCGCTACACCGACCTGCACGCCGACCTGCCGGGAGTCAGCACCGACGTGCTCGCCGCCCGGCTGAAGGAGATGGAAAACGACGGCCTGGTCACCCGCCGCCGACTGGCCCCGCCGGCCGCAGCGGCCGTCTACGAACTGACCCCCCGGGGCCGGGACCTGCTACCCGCGCTGATGGTGCTCGCCGACTGGGGCGCTGCCGACCTGGCGCAGCAGCACCCCACCGATGCCCGGCGGGCACACTGGTTTGCCATCCCCCTGATGCGCCGGATCGCCGAACTGGCGGCCCCCTGCGCGGGTGTCGTAGAGGTACGACTCAGCGACGGCACCTTTCATATCCTCCTCAACGATTCCAGGCCCGCCTATGCCCACGGCCCGGCTGAGCGGCCGGATGCCCAGCTCACCATCGACCCCCGCAGCTGCCTCGCGCTCACGCAGGATTCCGCCTCCCTGCACGAGATGATCAAGAAAGGCCAGATCGGCATTGACGGCGACAGCCCCCTCGCCGATGCCCTGCGCCGTCACTGATCCCGCTGCGGCTGCGGGATGTCCTGGCCGGCCAGTTGCCGAGTCACCCGTAGCGGCCAACCTCCATGGTCCGCCGCGCCTGTCATCCCGAGGGACTCTCCGCTCGCCAGGCGCGAACGACGTCATCTGGGCCCCACACGAGATCCACGTGGCCCAGGTCCAGGCCCGCAACGAGCCCCGACCGTGTGACGATCACCAGGCCCGACCGGCCGACGGTGAAGCCGGGCACTTCCGCTACGCCCGCAGCCATCGCCGAGAGGTCGTGATCATCGAACGGGGTACCGAGCCATTTAGAAGCGCAAGCTCGGCGGCCCTGCCAATGAAGTCTGTGCGCACCAAGGGTCGGTTCTGTAGGAAGAATCTAGGTAGAGCAAATCTATGTAGATTCACTCTGCCTAGATTCAGCTATATGGCTATCCCGCGATCAGGCGGGTGGGCCGTAGCCACCGCCGCCCGGGGTTTCCAGGATGAACACGTCGCCCGCATCCACTGGCACCGAGTCGCATCCCTGCATCGCCGTGACCGAGCCATCGGCCCGGGCGATCCAGTGCCGGCCCAGGCCGCCCGGCGAGCCTCCCGCCATCCCGTAGGGCGGGACGCGCCGGTGACTGCTCAGCGTGGTTACCGTCATCGGCTCGAGGAACCGCAGTTCCCGCCGCCCCCCGCAGCCTCCGGGCCACCGGCCGGCGCCGCCGCTGCCGGGCCGGACCGTGTACCGGTCGAGCCGCACCGGGTAGCGCCATTCCAGCACTTCGGGGTCGGTGAGCCGGGAGTTGGTCATGTGCGTCTGCACCACGTCCGTGCCAGCGAAGCCGTCTCCGGCGCCGGATCCGCTGGCCACAGTCTCGTAATACTGGTGCCGTTCGTTGCCGATGGTGACGTTGTTCATCGTTCCCGAGCCCTCGGCCATGATGCCCAGCGCGGCGTAGAGCGCACCGGTGATCGCCTGCGAGGTCTCCACGTTGCCGGCGGCCACCGCGGCCGGATAGGCGGGGGCCAGCATCGAGCCGGGCGGGATGATCACGCGGAGCGGCTTGAGGCAGCCGGAATTCAGTGGGATCTCATCGGCCACCAGGGTGCGGAACACGTACAGCACGGCCGCCATGGCCACCGACGATGGAGCGTTGAAGTTGCCCGGCAACTGGGCCTCGGTGCCGGTGAAGTCGACCTCGGCGGACCGCGACCCCGCGTCGACCCGTACCGCGACCTTGATCACGGCGCCGTTGTCGAGTTCATAGGCGTACTGGCCGCCCCGCAGCCCCGGGATGACCCGGCGTACCGCCTCCTCGGCGTTGTCCTGCACGTGCCCCATATAGGCCGCCGTCACGTCCAGGCCGAAGTGCGAGGTCATCCGGCCGAGTTCCTGGACCCCCTTCTCGTTGGCGGCGATCTGGGCCCGGAGGTCGGCGAGGTTGACCGGGGGATTGCGGGACGGGTAGCGCGCCGAGCGGAGCAGGTCGAGGGTCTCGGCCTCGCGCATCGCCCCGGCCCGCACCAGCAGCCAGTTGTCGATGAGCACGCCCTCCTCCTCCACCCGCGTGCTGAACGCCGGCATCGAGCCTGGGGTGATCCCGCCGATCTCCGCGTGGTGGCCGCGTGACGCGACGAAGAACAGGATTTCCCGGCCTGCGTCGCCGAACACCGGCGTGACCACCGTGACGTCGGGCAGATGCGTGCCGCCGTGGTAGGGGTCGTTGAGCATGTAGACATCGCCGGGCCGCATCCGGCCCGCGTTGCGCCGGGCGATGATCTTAATGCTCTCGCCCATCGATCCCAGGTGGACCGGCATGTGGGGCGCGTTGGCGATGAGGCCGCCGGCGGAGTCGAACACCGCACAGGAGAAGTCGAGCCGTTCCTTGATGTTGACCGAGTGCGATGTGCTCCGCAGCCGCACCCCCATCTGCTCGGCCACCGACATGAACAGGTTGTTGAAGATCTCCAGCATGACCGGGTCCACCGCGGTCCCCGCGGAGCGCTGGGCCTGGCGGGCGTCCACCCTCGCCAGCAGCAGGTCACCGCGGCCGGTCTGTTCCGCCTGCCAGCCCGGCTCCAGCACGGTGGTGGCGAAGTCCTCCACGATCAGGGCCGGCCCCGGGATGACCTGGCCCACGGAGAGATCCGGGCGGCGGATCAGCGGCACGTCCACCCATTTCCCGGAGACGAACATCGCGACGGGCGCGGGGGCACCCGGCGGGACGGCACGGGGCGGGACGGCGCCGGGCGGGACGGGACGGGGCGGGACGGCGCCCCCAGGCGCGGCGGCGGCCAGCTCGGCCAGCACCCCCGATGCCGCGGTGACCTCCACGGACACGGCCTCCACCACGATCGGCCGGTCGCGCATGAGGAAGGAGAAGCTGCGCCGGTAGGCCTGCTCGAAATCGCTGATCATCACGGCCGCCGGGCCCAGCGGGACCACGAGAGCGGTATCTGTCCCCTCGTACCTGAGGTGGGCCCGGCGCACGGACCGGGCCTGATCCTCGGACACCCCCTCGCCGGTGAGTTCGGCTCGCGCCGCCGCCTCCAGTTCGCCCGACACCCGGGCCAGCTCGGGCAGCAGGTCCGCGGACAGTGGTGCCTCCACGGCGGACTCCCGCATCGCGGTCACCTCGGCCAGCCCCATCCCGTACGCGGACAGCACCCCCGCGAGCGGGTGGATCAGCACTCTGGTCATGCCCAGCTCGTCGGCCACGGCGCAGGCGTGCTGGCCGCCCGCGCCGCCGAAGGTGGCCAGCACGTAGGACGTGACGTCGTAGCCACGCTGGACCGAGATCTTCTTGATCGCATTGGCCATGTTGGCCACCGCGATCTCCAGGAATCCCGCGGCCACCTGCTCCGGCGCGGGCGAGCCGATCTCCCCGGCCAGGGTGGCGAAGCGCTCCCGGACGATCCCGGCGTCCAGCGGCTGATCCCCGCTGGCGCCGAACACCCGGGGGAAGTGCTCCGGCTGGATCCGGCCCAGCATGACGTTGGCGTCCGTCACGGTCAGCGGGCCGCCACGCCGGTAGGCCGCCGGCCCGGGATCCGCGCCGGCCGAGTCTGGGCCGACCCGGTACCTGGTGCCGTCGAAGTGCAGGATCGACCCGCCCCCGGCCGCCACGGTATGGATGCTCAGCATCGGCGCCCGCATCCGCACCCCGGCGACCAGGGTCTCGTACTGCCGCTCGAACTCCCCCGCGTAGTGCGAGACGTCCGTTGAGGTGCCGCCCATGTCGAAGCCGATCACGGCACCGAAACCGGCGGCCTCGGCGGTGCGGGCCATGCCGACGATGCCACCCGCGGGACCGGACAGGATCGAGTCCTTGCCGCGGAACAGGCGCGCGTCAGTGAGGCCGCCGCTGGACTGCATGAACTGCAGCCGGACGCCGCTCAGCTCAGCGGTCACCTGATCCACGTAGCGCTGCAGGATGGGCGAAAGGTAGGCGTCGACCAGCGTGGTGTCGCCGCGGGAGACCAGTTTCATCAGCGGGCTCGTCGCGTGTGACTCCGACACCTGGGTGAAGCCGGCCCGGCGGGCGATCTCGCCGATCAGGGCCTCGTGCCGCGGGTACCGGTAGCCGTGCATGCACACCACCGCGACCGAGCGGAAACCCTCGTCGTAGGCGGCGCGCAGGTCAGCGGCGACCGCGTGCTCATCGAGGGGGACGATGACCTCGCCGTGCGCGCCGATCCGCTCACTCGCCTCGATCACCCGCGAGTACAGCATCTCGGGCCGGATGATCTGCCGGTCGAAGATGCGCGGCCGG
The DNA here is from genome assembly GCA_033854735.1 of Streptosporangiaceae bacterium. Taxonomy (GTDB): domain Bacteria; phylum Actinomycetota; class Actinomycetes; order Streptosporangiales; family Streptosporangiaceae; genus JAWWPY01. The sequence goes on from JAWWPY010000385.1 coordinate 7,683, forward strand.
TCCTGGTAGGCGATCCGGATCGCATCCGCGAAGCCACGCGTGATGACCAGCACGGTCGGCTCGCCCTTGCGTTCCAGCAGGGCGTTCGTGGCCACGGTGGTGCCCAGACGGACGGCGGCGATCCGTTCTGCTGGAATGGGCTCCTGGCCGGGTACCTGGAGCAGGCGGCGGATTCCTTCGACCGCGGGATCGGCGTAGTGGCCAGGATTCTCAGACAGCAGCTTGCGGACGGTAAGACCGCCATCCGGCCGGCGCGCGACGATATCCGTGAACGTGCCGCCCCGGTCGATCCAGAACTCCCACCGGCCGCTCATCCCGCCAGCTTGCCAGCGGTCCTTACCGCGTGGCCAGGACCGGGGGCCAGGCCGGTGTACGGTCTGGCCGGTCCAGGTCAGTGCCTGCCGTGGCCGGTGCCCCGGGGAACGACCCACTCCTGGGGCTGACCTGTGGCGCTGGCGATCAGCTCAAAGTCCTTGTCATAGTGCAGCACGGTCGCCTGGTGGGTGCGGGCCACCGCGGCCACGAACAGATCGGCGATGCTGGGCGCACGGTGCTGGGCTCTGGCCGCGAGCTTCTTCATGATCTCGGTTACTTGATCTTCGACGCCGCCATTGATGGGCAGCATGCCGAGCAATGACAAGTCCTCGTGGTCGGCCTGCATCTCCTCCACGTTGCGAGAGGAGTACAGCAATTCAGCGACGGTCACCGAACAGAGGAACAGGCGGCGGCTGACGCGAAGCGCGTCGATGCGGTTACGGGCCACCTCGCTGTACGCCTGCTGCACCCACGCGGACTTGTCGATCAGGAAGGATTGGCCTAGTGCCACGCCTGGTCCCAGTCGATCTGTGCCATCCGGGCCGCGCTACGACCGGCGAAATCGCGGAACCGGCGACGGTCCCGCTCATCCGCCTCGGTGTCAGCGGCGGCGAGTTCGAGAGCCCGGTTCACCGTGTCCTTCCTGCTGGTGGTACCGAGTTTCGCTGCGGCGCGGCTCAGCATGCCGTCATCGATGTCGGCCGCTGCGCCCACCAGCTCGTGAGATGGGCCAGGCACGCGCGACCGACCACTCCGGGCCAACGGCACGAGGCGCGCCACAGGCCGACCCGCCCGGGCGATGACGATCTCCTCGCCAGCTTCGGCACGGTCAAGCAGCTGGGAAAAGTGGGTCTTGGCCTGGTAGACATTCACGCTCTCCGGCATGAAATCCACGATATCTGACCTAGTCTAGTCAGGTCAACCTTGCTATCAACGCACCGCATCCCGAACGGCGGGTAGCCTATGGCTGGTCAGCCCGACGAGGTGAGCAGGCTGTTCAGCACGTTGACATAGGTGGAGCCGGAACTGACCGACGGCTCCACGTTGGTGTTCTCGGTCCACTCGTTCCAGCTGATCAGGCCCAGGATGTCCGGCGAGGACGCCGCCGCGATCGCGTACTCGGTGCGGAGGGCTGCCCCGTTGTTCCTCGGGACGACCACGTGACCGCCGATGAGCGTCGAGTTGTATCCCGGTGCGAACGGGGCGATCCAGGTCCCGTGGGTGGCGTAGACCGCAGCCCCCAGCGCCGCGAGGGTGGCCGCCGCGTGCGGGTTGGTCGCCGGGTTCTCCGAGGACCAGTAGTAGGCGTTCCCGTCCGTGTACGCCGCGTATTTGTTGTACAGCGCCACCGTGCTCACATCCTGGAGCACCGCCAGCGCCGGACGCACCGGGCCGGTGATGGCGGCGAGCTGCGACGTCGTGAAGAAACTGGAATCGTCGATCATGGTGAGCGGCTTGCCATTGACCCGGTACCACGCCGGGTCACTGGCGTAGGTGGCCACGAAGTACCTGAAGTCAGCCGAGACCACAGCGACGGGAAGCGCGGCCTTGTTGCTGCCCAGCGTCTCGTATTCCATGGCCAGCTTGAAGTTGTCCCGGTTGGCCGCGCTCTCGACGAGCGGGAGGATCCTCCGGTACGTCGCGTTGTCCTTCCAGCTGACGATGAAGCCGGTAATTCCGGCCGCCTTGGCCTGCTCAATCTGCCAGTTGATGACGGCCGGGTCAGCGCTGTTGTAATTGCCGGGGAAGGGCCGGAGCGGGTGGTTGAGCTTGTTGGTCGACCAGTAGGAGCCCTGCATCCACATGTAGTAATACGCGAAGACCGGCACGCCCCCAGGAGCCTGGGGCGAGCCCGTGGCCGACACCGAGGGAGAGGCGGAAGCGGATGCCGGGATACAGGGTCGGGCGACAGCCGAGCCGTGCCGCGCGCCCGGGCGCGCGGCGGCCGCAGGCTTCGCCCCGCCCTGGCCGCACGCGGCCAGGCCTAGGGCCAGCACAGCCAGTAGCGCGGGTCCAGCGATGACAAACGATGACCTTGACATCGGGTGCTAATGGCCGAGGGCGGTGGCGACGGCGGTGTAGGCGGTTTTGCGGACGCCTGCGGCGGTGAGGAGGCCGAACCAGTTCTCGTCGTTGGCTGGGTCGGTGCCCTCGTCCTGCCAGCTGTAGAAGTAGAGGCCGGCGATCCAGGGGGTGGCGTTGGTGTTGGCGATGGCCTGGCTGAGGTCGTCGGCCTGGCCTTGCTGGCCGACGCCGTCGGGACCGCTGGTGGGTGCACCGACCTCGGTGATCCAGACTTGCTTGGCGGCATCGCCGTTGCTGATCATGACGCTGCGGATGGACGGGTTGGTCTGGCTCATCTGGGACCAGCCCGACCAGGACTGGTAGCTGTTGGGGAGAGCCGGGTAGCTGTAGGGGTGGTAGGCGACGGCGTCGAAGCTGCCCTTGGCCCCGTCGGCGTACATGCTCTTGAAGAAGGTGATGGCGTTGACGTTGGTGCCGTCGTTGACCTCGGGGGCGAGGCCGGCCGAGAGGACCAGCGCGGCGGGGTCAGCGTGCTTGATCGAGGCGTAAGCGGCCTTCAGGTCGGCGGTGTAGGCGGCGGCGCTGGGCTTGGGTGACCAGAAGCCCGCGTTGTTCGGCTCGTTCCAGATCTCGAACATGGTGACGCCGCGGGGGGCGTAGCGGGCGGCCACGGCGGCGGCGAAGGTGGCGAACTGGGTGGCGGAGGCGGGCGGGGGTGACACAAGCCCGCTGGTGCCGGTCTTCGCGGCCCACGCGGGACAGCCGTCGATGATCAGGTCGACCGTCATCCCCGCGGCGCGGACTGACGCGACGACCTGGTCCAGCGCCGTCCAGCTGAACGACGTCCGGCCGGCGTACTGCACCCCGCCCCAGTCGGCGTCCAGCCTGACCGAGGTGATCCCCATGGCCTTCATCGCCGCCAGTTCCGTGGCCTGCACGGCCGGCGACTTGGCGACCAGATCGGGTTCAGCCACGCCCATCGGCTTCATAGCCAACGGGGGCGCGGAGGGGGACGCTGAGGCGGACGCGGAGGGCGACGCTGAGGGCGACGCGGAGGCGGATGACGTGACGCAGGGCCGGGCGAACGCCGAGCCGTGCCGCGCGCATGGACTCGGGCCGGTCGCGTTGTTCGTCCGGGCGTGGCTGCAGCCGGCCAGAGTCAGTGTCAGCGCGGCGAGCAGCGCGGTCACAGTTAGAAAAATCCGTGAATGTGGCATTCTAACTGTTAATTACCCTACGGATCAGTAATATAACCCTAAGTTAGAGAACTCTGTGGTACTCCGCTGGATACGCGGGGAAAACCCGGGAAACTGGGCAGATCAGGACACGATGTCCTTCGTGCGGAACCGCCGGAAGGCCAGGGCGAGCAGGAGCACCGCGTAGCAGACCGATACCGAGGTCCCCTCGATCATGCCGGCCCACGTGATCTGTGACTGCATCGCGTTGAGCCACACGAATTGCCAGTGGGTCGGCAGGATCTCCCGCCAGGAGCCGAGCGCCGTCACGTTATCCAGGATGTTGCTGATGATCACCAGCCCCACGGCGCCGCCGACCGCACCGAGCGGCGAGTCGGTGGACACCGAGAGCAGGAAGGCCAGGCCCGCCACCACCAGCTCAGTGACAAGGACATATCCCGCCACGACCGCCAGCCGGCCGAGCGCCGCCGCGGTCGGCAGCGCTACACCCGTGGCGGGCAGCCGGAGCGGGTGCCAGCCGAACGCCACGGTGCCCGCCAGCAGCGCCATGACGGGCAGGCTGACGACCGCCACGGTCGAGTACGTAAGCGCCACGGCCAGTTTCTGCCTCAGCAACCGCGCCCGCGGAACCGGAGCGGCCAGCAGATACCGCAGCGACGACCAGCTGGCCTCGCTGGCCACGGTGTCCCCGCAGAACAAGGCGACCGCGACCACGAGCAGGAAACCCGCAGAAACGAAGATGCTGAACGCCGCGAAGTTGAGCCCGCCCTGGGTGGCCACCGCGACCAGCCCAGGTGTGCCGTTACCCGCCGACGACGGGCCGCTCACCTCGAAGGCGCCCACCAGGATCCAGGGCAGCACGAGCAGTAGCCCGAATGCGATCATCGTCCGGCGCCGCCTGAGCTGCCGGATGAACTCCACGGTAAATGGCAGAGTGCGGCCCGGGCGGTAGCCGGGGGCACTCACGTTCGCCGCCATCAGGATCCCTCCCGCGTCGGTGACGCATCGATGAGGGCCAGGAACGCATCCTCGAGGCGGCGGCTCGGGGTCACCCGGTCCACCGGTACTCCGGCCCCGACCAGCGCGGCGACCACAGCCGACACGGCGACGCCATTGGGCTGGACGATGATCCCGTCCTGGTGCGGTTCCGCGGATTCGATACCGCCCAGGTCGCGGAGCACCGTGACCGCGCGCGCCGCCTCGGTGGTGCCCACGACCAGCGCGGCACCGTCGCCGATGATCTCGCCCACCGTGCCGGCGGCGATCCGGCGGCCGAGGTGCATGACCACCACGTGGCTGCAGGTCTGCTCCACTTCGCCGAGCATGTGGCTGGAGAGGATCACCGTCCTGCCATTGGCGGCGTAACCGAGCAGTACATCTCGCATCTCCCTGATCTGGGGAGGGTCCAGGCCGTTCATCGGCTCGTCGAGGACCAGCAGGTCGGGCAGGCCGAGCATGGCCTGGGCGATGGCCAGCCGCTGGCGCATCCCGCGCGAGTAGGCACCGACCCTGCGGTCGATGGCCGCGCCCAGGCCCGCGATCTCAAGCACCTCCGCCAGGTGCGAGTCGGCGGCCGGCCGGCCGGTGGCGCGCCAGTACAGGTCCAGGTTGGCCCGCCCGGACAGGTGCGGGAGGAAGCCCGGGCCCTCCACGAACGAGCCAAGCCGCGACAGCGCGGGCGCCCCTGGGCGCACCCTCCTGCCGAAGATCGTTATCGTCCCGGCGTCGGGTTGGATCAGGCCCATCAGGGCGCGCAGCGTGCTGGTCTTACCCGCGCCGTTGGGCCCGAGCAGGCCCAGGATCTGGCCACTGTCCACCTGGAACGAGAGATCGGCCACCGCCAGCTGGCCGTCTCGGTAACGCTTGGTCAGGCCGGTGATCTGCAACGGCACGCCAGCCAGCTCAGGAACGGGGGGATCCGGAAGGCGCCGCCGCCGGCCACCCAGGATGACCGCCGCCGCGAGCAGCGCCGCGATCGGTGCCACCCAGGCCCACCAGGGAACCCCGCTATCAACGATTTTCAGCGCGGGGTCGGCGGGCACCGACAGGCCCGTGCTGGCCAGCGCCACCTGATAGGTGGCCGATACCGGGGAGGTGGCGTAGGCGAAGTCAGTGGCGGTCAGCACCAGCCGGAGCCGGTGCCCGGCAGCGAACCGGTAGTCGATCGCCGGGAGCTTTATCCTGACGACGCGTCCCGCCCTCCCAGGTCCCGCCTGGCCGCCGGCGACCCGCACCGGCGCCGCGAGCTGGTCGGGCAGCGTGGCATTGGCGGCCTGGTCCACGTCGTAGACCTTGGCGAACAGCGTGATGTCCGGGGAGCCGCCGACCCGGACCGCCACCGTGGCCGCGCCGGTCATCTGCAGCGGCACCGCCAGCGGGGCGGAGGTGAAGACCGCGGTCTGCCCCGGCATGTCAACGGCCAAGCCGCTGGATCCGAGGGATCCCAGCCCGGGCCAGACGGATATCGATGCGGGCGCGCCGCCGGCCGGGTTGACGATCGTCTGCGGCGGCCCGGTCAGCCGCACCGCCGTGTGCGTGGTCCCACCGAGTCCCGGGAACCTCGCGGCCGTGGCGATGCCGAGCACCTCCTGGTCACTCGACGGATCGAAGCCGCGGACCCGGCTCACCGCGAACCCGGGCTGGCCGGCGGCTGGGTTCGCGGAGACGGGGTGCCTGGGCATCAGCCAGCGCTCAAACCACTGCCGGGTCAGGGCGCTCACCCGGGTCACTTCCTGATCACCGCCGTCGTGTCCGCCGTTGAACCAGACCATGTCCACCGGTGCTCCGCCCCGCTGGATGGCCTGGTAATTCGCGTTAGCCTGGTCGAGCCCGAAGAGCGAGTCGTGCTCCCCCTGGATCAGCAGGGCCGGGACGTCAATCCGGCCGGCCACGCTCGCCGGGCTGGACCGCAGCAGCAGCGAGACCGCCTGCGGCGTGGCCCGGCCCTCGGTGGCCACCTGCTGGTACATGGCGCAGACCGGTGGCATGAAGCGCCCGCACCCGCGTGCCTGCGCGAACAGCAGGCCGGCCCACTGCTTCTTGAACACGCCACCGGCCGGGCCGCCGCCCGCGGCGTTCGGGAACAGCGCGGTGGCCAGGTTGTTCCAGGTGCTCTGCGGGACAATTGCGTCGATCCGGTGGTCGTAGGCCGCGGCCAGCAGCGCGATCCCGCCGCCGTACGACGCGCCGGCGATGCCGACCCGCGGGTCGCCCGGCCGGTCGAGGAGCACCTGGGGCTGGCGGGCCAGCCAGCTGACCAGCTGCTCGACGTCCTTCACCTCATAGTCCGGGGAGTCAAGCCCGACTTGCCCGGTGGAGTGGCCAAACCCGCGGGCGGTCCAGGTGAGGACCGCGAACCCGGCCCGGGTGAGCTGCTGCGCTTCGGGACGGACCGCGTCCTTCGTCTCACTGAAACCGTGGGCGAGCAGGATGGCCGGGATCCTGCCGCTCCCACGCGGGGTGAAGAAGGTGGCGTCGAGCACCACGTGCTGATTCCCGCGCGGCCCATCGACCACCGGGATGCGCAGGTTGCGCACGTTGATCGGGGCGGGGCGGCTGACGACGTGCACGATCACGATCGTGCCCGCGATCGCCGCCGCGGCGGCCGCCAGCCCGGCCGCGATACGTTTCCATCCCCACCGACGCACACTCATGACAGGGACCGTAGCAATGCGGCCGGAGTACCCGGCCCCGGCTCACAGGCCGGTCTCAGGGTAGACATCACCAGGGGGGATGGGCCGATGAGGAATTCGGTGCCGGGGGCCGCGGACGGGCCGAGCCGGCTCAGGTCGTTCGATCCGGGCCGCATCGCCGACCTGGAGTACCGCGCCTGGGTCGGCTACTACCGGCGGCAGTGGCTGCAGGTGCTGGCCGCAGCGGTAGGGCTGGTGCACGCCGGATTCGGCATGGACTGGCGGCGGACGCTGCACGGGGCCTGGCTCGTGCTACGGGCCAACCAGCTCTGGGCCCCGGCGTCCGGCAACGATCCGGCCGGTGCGCGCAGGTGCATGCGGCGCTTCTACGCCCTGGTGCGGCTGACCTATGGCGAACCGCAGGATCCGGCCGAGGCGGCCCGCCTGGAGGTCGACTGGTGGCGTGCCCACCGGGAGAGACAGCGGGGAGCAGTACCCGGCCAGGCCGGGAAAGCCGGCGCTACGGGAGCCGGGGACGATCTGGTGAACGCGGTGACCCGGCTCTATGCCTTCCTGTACCGGGAACCGGAGTCCGAGGTCCGCCCGGCCGCCGCGCACCGCGCCCGCGCGATGGAGATCTCCGATCAGTGGGCCGCTGAGGGCCGCCACCCGGACAGCCCACTGCTAGCCCTGGAACACGCCGCCCTGGTCCGCTCGTACGCCGCCCTGCTGGCCGCCGTCCACCACGCATGATCACTAATGGTCGACATATAGCCAGTTGGTAACTGTAAGTATATAATACGTCACGTTACGTAAATCCGTGATGGAGGGGTGGTCATGAGTGGCCAGGATTTTGGTCGTCGATGACGAACCAGACCAACGGTTCCTGCTCCGGCGGATCTTCGAGAGAGCCGGGCACGAAGTGACCGAGGCCACCGAGGGCGCCGCCGCGCTGAGGGCCGTGCGCGATCTGTCCCCGGACCTGGTGGTGACCGACATGATGATGCCCCTCATGGGCGGCGTCGAGCTCATCCGCTGCCTGCGCGGCGACCCGGCCACGGCCCACATCCCGATCCTGGCGGCGAGCGGTGACCCCCAGCTCGCGGGGGCCGCGGACGCGGTCGTCCCCAAGCCGTACCTGTGTCACCAGCTCATCGCGGTCGCGAGCACCCTGCTGAAGGAAGGACGTGTGCTGAGTTGAAGCGGATGGCTACGAACGTTCCCGGGCTGGACATGGTGCTCAACGCCGGGCTGGAGAAGGGCGCCATCGTGGTCGTGGCGGGCGCACCCGGGACCGGAAAGACGATCCTGGCCCAGCAGATCTGCTTCGCCAACGCCACCGCCGAGCACAAGTCTGTCTACTACTCGACCATATCCGAGCCGCATACCAAGCTGGTCAGGCATCTGGAGCAGTTCACCTTCTTCGAACCGGAAGCGCTGGGCCCGCGAGTCGAGCACATCCACCTCGGCGGCTTCCTCCAGCTCGGGAGCCGGGACGGGCTGGAGCCCCTGGTGTCGGAGATCGTCCGGAAAGTACTGGACGAGGAGCCCGCCCTGGTCGTGGTGGACAGCGCCAAGATGCTGCGCGACTTTGCTTCCGAACGCGAGTTGCGCAGCGTGCTCTACGACCTGAACGGCCGGATCTCCCAAACCGGCACGGTGCTGCTGCTGCTGGGTGAGTACACGCCCGAGGAAATGCGGAGCGGCGTCGAGTTCGCCGTCGCTGACGGCATTATCCAGCTTGAATATGAGGCCCGTGAGCCGCTCGACCGGCGGTGGCTGCGGGTGGTGAAGATGCGCGGCAGCCGCCAGCTACCCGGCAAGCACACCTTCCAGATCGGCCCCGGCGGCGTCCAGGTCTTCCCTCGCGTCGAAACACTGATGCCGGCGCTGATGACGTCGCCTGCCGCCCGGCTGAGCAGCGGGATCCCGGGGCTGGACAAGCTGATGAGTGGCGGGTCGAAGCGCGGCGAGTCCACCCTGGTCATGGGACCGTCCGGGGTCGGCAAGACCATGTTCGGGCTGCGCTGGGTGGCCCAGGAACTGGAGCGGGGGGAACGCTGCCTCTACGTCACGTTCCAGGACACCGCGGATCAGCTCACGGGCATCGCCGGTGGCTTCGGCTGGGACTTCGGAGCAGCCCTGGCCTCCGGGCGGCTCGTGATCTCGCAGATCCCGATGGGCGGCCTCGACCTGGACGTTCTGGCCAGCGGCGTCGGCGCGGACCTGGCCGAGCATGCGCCCAGCCGCATCGTCATCGACAGCCTGGCCGAACTGGTCCTCGCCGCCCACGAATGGGAACGTTTCCCCGCGTACCTGCGCGGCCTGGTCGGGCTTATCCGCGCGGGCGGCGCTTCCCTGCTGATGACCAGTGAGACGGCCCTGCACGGATTTTCCGCCCATACGCTCGATGGCCTCATGTTCCTGTTCGACAACTGCATCAGCCTGCGCTACATGGAAGAAGGATCCGCCGTGGGCCGCGCGCTCACGGTGGCCAAGATGCGCAACAGCCCACACCAGAGGGGCCTGAACCACTACGCGATCACCGATCGTGGCATCGTGGTCGGGGACACGGTCGAAGAAGTCACCGGGCGCCTGGGCTGGAGCGCGCTGCGAACCGAAGAGGTCCCGCCGCCCGCCACCTCGGCCCGCGCGCGTGCCTCGGCTCCCGCGCGCTAGGTTCGCGCGCGTGATTCGGCCAGGGCCCGGCCGACGAGGACCCGGGCCAGGTGCTCCCGGTAGCCGCGGCTCGCGTTGATGTCCGCGGACGGGCTTGTCCCTTCGGCGGCGTGCGACGCGGCCTCGGCCACTGACGCGCCGCCGGCCAGCGCCTCCTCGACCGCGGCCGCCCGCACCGGGGTGGACGCCATGCTGACCAGGCCCACCGCGTCACCCTGGACCGCGACCCCGACGATGGCCCAGTCGATGGCCCGCTTGGTGAACTTCTGGAATGACCAGCCGGCCGCGGCGGGCTTGGGCACCCGGATCTCAGTGAGCAGTTCGCCGGGCTCCAGTGCCGTCTCGAACAGGCCGAGGAAGAAATCCCCGGCCGCGATCTGGCGCGCCCCCGACCGGCCGGTGGCGACCAGGGTGGCATCCAGGGCGAGCACGGCCGCGGGCAGGTCCGAGGCGGGATCAGCGTGGGCCAAAGACCCGCCGATGGTGCCGCGGTGCCGGACCTGCGGGTCGCCGACGTGGCCCGCGGCGCAGGCCAGCAACGGAAGCTCGCGCGCGGCCAGCGCGGAGCGGGAGATGTCGTGGTGGCGGGTCAGCGCCCCGATCGCGACATGGTCGCCCGCGTCCCTGAGGTAGGACAGATCGCGCAGCCGGCCGACGTCGATGAGGACTTCCGGCACGGCCAGCCGCAGCTTCATCAGCGGGAGCAGGGAATGGCCGCCGGCCAGGAACTTGGCGTCCTCCCCGAACTCGTCGGCGAGTCCCAGCGCCTCATCGACGGACGTGGCCCGGCGGTAGCTGAAGGTCGCGGGGATCACCGCGCCACCCCCGGGCCAGACTCGGCGGGACCAGACTGGGCGGGGCCAGCCTCGGCCGCGGCGAGCACGGCCCGGACGATGTTGTGGTAACCGGTGCACCGGCACAGGTTGCCCTCGAGGCCGGACCTGACCTGTTCCTCGGTGGGCGCCGGGTTCTCCCGCAGCAGGGACACGGCCGCCATCACCATGCCCGGCGTGCAGAACCCGCATTGCAGCCCGTGCTCGGCCCGGAACGCGCTCTGCATGGGATGCAGCTCACCGTCGGCGCCGGCCAGGCCCTCGACCGTCACCACCTCGCTGCCGTCGGCCTGGGCGGCGAGAATCGTGCACGACTTCACCGACTCCCCGTCGAGCAGGACCGTGCAAGCCCCGCATGATGTGGTATCGCAGCCGATGTTGGTCGCGGTCAGCCCGGCCACCTCGCGCACATAGTGCACGAGGAGCATGCGGTCTTCCACGTCCGCCGCGACTGGCTCACCGTTGACGGTGACTGTCACCTTCATGGGGCTTCCCTCATCCGTGTGGCCTCGCTTCGTTGATCGCCGCCCAGACACGCTCGGGCGTGGTCGGCATCTCAATATGCCGGACGCCGAGGTGGGCGACCGCGTCGATGACGGCGTTCTGCAGCGCCGGGGTGGACCCGATCGTGCCGGCCTCGCCGATGCCCTTGACCCCGAGCGGGTTCACGGTGGTCGGGGTCTCCATGCTGACCAGCTCGAAGGACGGCAGCTCGGTGGCGGTGATGGCGGCGTACGCGGCCAGGGTGTTGGTCAGCGGGTTGCCCTCGGCATCGTAGAGGACCTCCTCCAGGAGCGCCTGGGCGACGCCCTGGGCGATGCCCCCGTGCCGCTGCCCTTCGGCCAGCACCGGGTTGAGGATGGTGCCCGCGTCGTCGACGGTCACGTGCCGCAGCAGCGACGCCCGGCCGGTCTCCACGTCCACCTCGACCACCGCGACATGGGCACCGAACGGGAAGGTCGGCTGATCAGCCTTGAAGCTGACGTCGGCCGCCAGCCCGGTGGGCCCGGCGTGGCCGGCCACCTCGGCCCAGCTCAGCGCGGTATCCGGGTCACCGCGTACCTGCCAGGTCCCGGTGCCGGCGTCCAGCATCAGGTCGGCCTCGCTGGCCTCGATCAGGCCGGCGGCCAGCGTCCGCGCCTGGTCCTTGACGTCGAGCGCGGCCTGGTGGATCGCGGTCCCGCCGAGCTGCAATGACCGGGATCCGTAGGTCCCGATGCCCGCAGGGATCAGGTCGGTGTCCCCGTGCCGCACGGTGACCCGGTCCATCGGGATGCCGAGTTCCGCCTGGACCAGCATGGCGAAGGCGGTCTCGTGCCCCTGGCCATGCGGGGAACTGCCGGTGTACACGGTAGCCGCGCCGGAGGCGTCCACCACCAGCCGCGCGGTCTCGCCCCGCCGGGCGTCACCGGCGGTGATCTCGACATAGCAGGACAGCCCGATGCCGATCTGCAGCGGGCCGCCCGCGCTCCGGCGGCGCTCCTGCTCGGCCCGCAGGTCCCGGTAGCCGGCCGCCGCCAGGACCGTGTCGAGCGCCTTGGCGTACGCACCCGTGTCGTAGACGGCCCCGGTCGCGGTGGTGTACGGGAACGCCTCTGGGGGCACCGCGTTCCGCCGGCGCACCTCGGCCGGGTCCATCCCGATCTCCGCGGCGAACAGGTCCACGGCTCGCTCGATCGCGGCCGCGGCCTCCGGGCGGCCGGCGCCCCGGTAGGCGGAGATCGGCGTGGTGTTGGTCACCACGGCCCGGAACTGCGCCCCGGCGCGGGGCAGGTCGTACACGCCGCTCGCCATCAGCATGGTGAGTGAGGCCAGGAACGGGCCCATCCGCGGGTAGGCGCCGCAGTCCTGGACGATGTCCAGCTGGTAGGCGAGGATGCGGCCGTCCCGGCGGCCGCCGATCTTGATGGTCTGCCGCTGGGCGCGGCCGTGCACCATGCCCATGAGGTTCTCGTTGCGTGTCTCCACCCAGCGCACCGGCCGGCCGGCCCGCTTGGCCGCCCAGGCCACCGCCATGGCGTCCCGGTCAATGGCGATCTTGGCACCGAAGCCTCCGCCGACATCGGGCGCGACCACCCGGATGGCATCGGGGTCGAGGCCGAGTGCTCCGGCCAGGGCCCGCCGGGCCAGCTGGGCGTTCTGCGTGCTGGCCCAGAGGGTCAGCCGGCCGTCGGCCCACCGGGCGGCCGCTCCGCGGACTTCCAGCGGCACCGGGGCCACGCGCTGATTCACGATCGTCCGTTCGACGATTACCTCACAGCCGTCGAACTTGGCCGGCTCACAGTCGCCCGCGGAGCCCGTTGCGGAAATATTGGAGCCCGCCTGCGGGAAGAGCAGGACCTGGTCGGTGAGGGAGTCACCCACGTCCACGACCGGGGTGAGCGGCTCGTAGTCGACGCTGACCAGCTCGGCGGCATCCTCGCCCTGGCCGGCGTGGTCGGTCAGGACGATCGCCACCGGCTCGCCGACGTAGCGCACCCGGTCGGTGGCCAGCAGCGGCTCGGTCATCGGCTCGCTGCCGGCCGGGGGCAGGTCGCCGGCGTCGGCGGCGGTCAGCACGGCCACCACTCCCGGCGCCGCGCGGGCCGCCGAGGCATCGATGCCGGTGATCAGCGCGTGCGCCACCGGGCTGCGCACGAAGGTGACCCGGGCCGCGCCGGACAGCTCGGGGAGCCGCAGGTCATCGACGTAGGTGCCGCCCGCGGTCAGCAGCCGCGGGTCCTCGGTCCGCACCACCCGGGTACCCAGGATGCTCATGTGCTGTACTCCTTTGCGCCTCCGGGGCCCCGCCCACCTCCCCATTCCCCCTTCACTGTGCCGCCATCACTGTGCCGCCTTCACTGTGCCGCGCCCCTCTGGCTCGCTCAGGTGGCCCTCCCTGGCGTCTGACGCCCTGCTGCTCAGGCCACGATAACGGCTGCAGCCGGGAGATCTCCCCGAGGACCTCCGCCGCGGCGGCCAGGTCACCGTCCAGCGGCCGGTCCGCGGTCCGCGGATCCGCCGCCGCGTCGGCCAGGTCATAGGCCAGGCGCAGGTCGCTTCCGGCGGCGGGCGTGCGGCCCTGCATCCGCAGCGCCCGCACCGCCGCGACGAGCTCGCAGGCCAGCGCCGCCCGGTAGGCCGGGACCACGTCCCTGGTGGCCCGCGCGGACTGGGTCGCGAAGCCCGCGTGCTCCTCGACGCCGCGGGACAGCACCGCGCTGCCCAGCGCGGCGGGGGTGGCGAACCGGCGGATGTCGGCCACCGCCGACTGGGCGACGTACTCGAGCACCATGATCCCGGAACTGGCCGGCGTCTCCGCCTGGAACGGCTCCAGCCCGGTGAACGAGGGCTCGACCAGCGTGCCGAGGCGGGCCGCGGACAGCGCCGCGGTCTGGAACACCGCCGCCCGCAGCGCGTCCAGGGCCAGGCCGATGTAGGCGGCGTGGAAGTTGCCGTTGTGCCATACCGCGTGGCCGGCCACGTCGACGAGCGGGTTCTCGCTGGCCGCGTTGAGTTCCCGGGCCAGAACTCCGTCGGTGTAGCCCAGGGCGTCCAGGGTGGGCCCATGGACCTGCGGGAACGCACGGTAGCCGTAGGGATCCTGGATGCGCGCGGGTGCCGTGGGCTGGCCGGCCAGCAGAGCGCGCATCCGCGCGGCGACGACCTGCTGCCCGGGGTGCGGGCGGGCCAGGTGGACCGGTGCCGCGTACGGCTCCGCGGATCCGCGCACCGCCAGCAGCGACAGCGCCGCGACCAGCACCGAGGACCTGATCAGGACGGCCAGATCACAGCACGCCAGGGCCGCCTCGCCGAGGGTCGCCGCGTTGCTGCTGATGAACCCGAGCGCCTCGGTGGAGCGCACCGCCAGCAGCGGGGGCGGACCGGTGCCGGGCAGCCAGGATCGCTCGCCCAGCAGGCAGAGGCCGGCCGAGGCGAGGGCGGTCAGATCGCCCGTCCCGATCGCACCGTAGCGCGGGATCGGCGGGGTGAAGCCGCGGTTGACGGCGTCGGCCAGCACCTCCAGGATGGCCGGGTCCACACCCGAGCCGCCCGCGCCGATCTGGTTCAGCCGCACCACCAGCATCGCGCGGGCCAGCTCCGGTGCGAGCAGCGGCCCGGCGCCCGCCGCGTGGCTGCGGAGCAGCCGCAATCCATGCTCAGAGCGGTCTTCCTCGTCCAGCGCGACGACATGGTTGGCGCCGACACCGGTGTTCCGGCCGTACACCGGCCGGGCCGCGGCCACCTCGCGCGCCACCCGCCACGCGTCCCGCGCGGCGGCCACGGCGGCCGGGCCCACCCGGAGCTGAGCTTCGCGACGCGCGACGGCAGCCACGTCCGCGCCCGTCAGCGACGAGCCATCGATCTCGACAACACCGCCATCGTCCCTGCTCATGGACCCATTCTGAGGGTCGATGCGGCGTGCCGCCTGGTTCAGCCGCCGACCGTCTCCATCTCGGCCTCCTGAGCCGGGGCGGCTGGCTCAGCGGCGGCCCGCCGCTGACCCGCGGGGCGCAGGCCGCTGAGCGCCACCAGCAGGCCCAGCACCGCCACGCCGGTGATGACGGCGAGCGCGGGCCGGTAGGCAGCCAGGCTCTGGCCGGGGGCCACGTGGTTACCCCCGCCGGCGTCGACCACCGCCGTGACCGCCGCGAGCACCAGCGCACCACCCAGCTGGAAGGAGGTCTGCAGGATGCCGGAGGCGAGGCCCTGCTCCTGGTCCGCGACTCCGGCCGTCGCCTGCACGTTCAGCGAAGAGAAGCCGAGCCCGAACGCGGCGCCGATGAGCAGTACCGAGGGCAGGATCACGGCGGGGTAGTCCGGCTGCGGGCCGATGCGCAGGAACCAGGCGTAGCCGGCCGCCAGGCACGCGGAAGCGACCGCGACGATGCGGGGCGGACCGAACCGGTCCAGCAGCGGCGCCATGCGGGGTGAGGCGATCGCGACGATCACCCCGGCCGGCAGGAACGCCAGTGCGGTCCGCAGCGCCGACCAGCCGACCATGATCTGCAGGTACTGGGTCACCAGGAACTGGAAGGCCACGTAGGACCCGAACAGGGTCATGGCGGTCAGGTTCGCGCGGGTCAGCGCTCCGGACCGGAAGATGCCGAGCCGCAGCAGCGGATCCGGGCTGCGCCGTTCGATGGCCACGAACGCCGCGAGCAGGACAGCGACGCCGGCGAACGAGCCGAGCGTGCGTGGCGACGCCCAGCCCGCCTGCGGGGCTCCGACGACCGTGTCCACGACGAGCAGCATCGCGGCGGTCACCGTCACCGCGCCGGGAATGTCGAAGCGGCGGCCGCGACGGGCCGACGGGGCGCCATGTGGGATGAGGCGCAGCGCCGCGGCCAGGATGACCGCCGCCACCGGCGCAGGCAGCAGCAGTGTCCACCGCCAGCCCACCTCGGTGAGCAGCCCGGACAGCACCAGGCCGAGTGAGAAGCCGGCCGCGCCAAAGGCGGAATAGATGCTCAGCGCCCGGTTCCGGGCATGTCCCTCGGCGAAGGTGGTGGTGATGATGGACAGGCTGGCCGGTGCGGTGAACGCCGCCGCCACACCCTTGATCAGCCGGGCGGCGATGAGCAGGGTCCCGCTGCTGACCAGGCCACCCAGCAGGGAGGCGATCGCGAACACCGCGAGCGCGGCGAGGAACACCCGGCGCCGGCCGAGCAGGTCGGCCGCCCGGCCGCCGAGCAGCAGGAACCCGCCGTAGCCGAGCACGTAGCCACTCACCACCCACTGCAGCGAGGAAGTCGTGAGCCCGAGATCAGCGCGGATGGAGGGCAGGGCCACACCCACCATCGAGACGTCGAGCGCGTCCAGGAAGAGCGCGCCGCACAGCACGACCAGGATTCCCCACAGTCGGGGGCTCCAGCGCTGAGCGGACGCGAGGTCACCGGGAGATGAGGTCATGGCTGAAACTCTATGCATGTACAAGCAATAGATGCAACCGCATTTAATGCGCTTGCATCTATTGGCCTGCGGCGTTAGGATGCGCCCGTGAGCAGCAAGCAGCCCGCCGCGACGTGGCCGGCCGGGGATGCCGGCCCAGCCAGTCCGGGCGGCTGGCCGGAGGTCGTCGGCGCGTGGCGGGCGCTGAACGCGAGTCATGCCGCGGTCTGCGCAGCGCTCGAACGCGAGCTGGGTGAGCGGCACGGGCTCGGCGTCAGCGAGTTCGAGGTGCTCGACCGCTTGGCCGAGAACGACGAGCACAAGTTCCGCGTGCAGGATCTGGCCGATGCCGTCCACCTGAGCCAGAGTGCGCTCTCTCGCCTCGTCGGCCGGCTCGAGCAGCATGGCCTGGTCGGGCGGTCACTGTGTGACCAGGACCGGCGCGGCATCTACGTCTGCCTCACCGAGGCCGGCTCGAGGCGGCACGGGGAGGCGCTGCCTACCCAGCGGGCCGTGCTCGCCGCCGTCATGCCGCTCGGCGCGACCAGGTCGGCCGGTCCGGGCCATCGGTGATCGGATCTGGATGCCAGCCCGGAAATCGAGGCGCCCCGCCGGGGTGCGGCGCGGCAGCAACCGCCGCGTGGCGTGGATGACCGGGCTGATAAGCCTGCCCGTCATGGTGATCGTGGCTTTCTTCCTGGTCGAGGCGCTCGGACCGCAGACGGCACCGACCACGAGTTCGGCGGGCGCTGATCCGGCCGCGAGACGGTGCGCGTCAACGGCCACGGCGGGTTCCGTTCCGTGCGCGCAGCCACTGGTGGCCGCCTCAACGGGCTCGCCCGCCTCGCCCACGGCCAGCGCCAGGCCCAGTGCCTCCCCTTCGGCCACCCGGGCCCCGTCGGGCGCGGCGCCTCCGCCCTCCCAGCCGGCGGCGCCGGCCGCCCCGCCTGCTGGGCCTGCGGGCGGCCAGCAGGGCGTCCCAGCCGGTCAGGTCCTCGCGGTCATCAACCAGGCGCGCGCCGCGGCGGGCCTGCCGGCCTACACGATCAGCAGCGGCCTCGACCTCAGCGCGGCCCGCCACAACACGGTGATGGCCAGCGGGTGCGGGCTGTCCCACCAGTGCGCCGGTGAGGCTGCGCTCGGCGCGCGCGAAACCGCCGCCGGGGTGACCTGGACATCGGCGGGCGAGAACATCGGCGAAGGCGGCCCGGTGCCCGCCGCCACCACGGCCATCGCCCAGATGGCGGTGACCCTGACCCGGGACATGCTGGCCGAGAAGCCGCCGGACGACGGCCACCGGCTGAACATCCTGAGCAGCGCCTTCCACCACATCGGGATCGCCGTGTACCGGAACAGCGCCGGCACCGTCTGGATGACCCAGGACTTCTCGAACTAGGGCGTCCCCCGTCCTCTCGTCCCCCGTCCCCGTCACCCCGTCCCCTCGTCCCCCGTCCCCTCCGCCGCCTGGCCGCACCGCCTGGCCTCCCGTCCGCCAGGCCCCTCCGACTGATACGGATATTGGCCGACCGATTCCCCTCCATCGCAGGCGCCGCATCCAGCCATAGAGCACTTAACACGGATTACGACCACGCAAAACGGTATATACCGGGCGCGATCATGGTCGTAACGGATGGAAAGACGATCTGATGACGGGGCCCTGGGGAGCCCCACCGCCACTGAGGGCCCACCCAGGAGGGCCGACTGGGCACGAAAGGCCTGGTCAGGTAGGGGTTGTCGGCTGTCCGCTGCGGGCGAACGGATCCGGGAACAATCGGAGTGGCACTCCGCTTGAAGGGGGTGTAATCAAGTAATGCTTAGGGGAAGTGATCCTTCATGAGCGACACTCTCTCGCTGCCGGTGCTGCCGTTGGACGACACCGTGGTGCTGCCCACCATGGTGGTCCCGGTTGACACCTCAGGCACAGAGGCCCGCGCGGCCATCGAGGCGGCGCAGATATCGGCCGGCGCGGATGGCGCCAGCAAAGCCACACCCCAGGTGCTCCTGGTGCTCCGGGTGGACGGCAAGTACTCGTCCGTCGGCACGCTCGGCGCCGTCGAGCAGATAGGCCGGCTGCCCAGCGGCGAGCCCGCCGCGGCGATCCGCGGCCTCTCCCGGGTCCGGATCGGCAGCGGCACGGTGGGGCCAGGTGCCGCACTGTGGGTCGAGGGCTCCGTCGAGGAGGAGCCGCCCGCCAGCGCCCGCGCCCACGAGCTCGCGCGCGAGTACCGCGGGCTGGCCGCCACGATCCTGCAGAAGCGGGGGGCGTGGCAGGTCGTGGACGTGCTGCAGCGGATCACCGATCCGTCGGCCCTCGCCGACAGCGCGGGGTACGCGACCTACCTGACTCTTGAGCAGCGCAAGGAGCTGCTCGAGACGATCGACCCAGAGCAGCGGCTGGAGCGGCTGACCGGATGGGCCAGGGACCAGATCGCCGAGCTGGACGTCACCGAGACGATCGCCAGCGACGTCCGCGAAGGCATGGAGAAGCAGCAGCGGGAGTTCCTGCTCCGCCAGCAGCTCGCCGCGATCCGCAAGGAGCTGTCCGAGCTGAGCGGCGAGCCTGGGTCCGAGGAAGAGGACTACCGGGCCCGCATCGAGGCGGCCGACCTGCCGGAGAAGGTGACCGAGGCGGCGCTGAAAGAGGCCGAGAAGCTGGAGCGCTCGTCCGATGCTTCCCCGGAGGCAGGCTGGATCCGCACCTGGCTGGACACGGTCCTGGAGATCCCCTGGAACGAGCGGACCGACGACGCCTATGACATCGAGGGCGCTCGCGCCATCCTGGACGCCGACCACGCCGGGCTCGACGACGTCAAGGACCGCATCGTCGAGTACCTGGCGGTCCGCAAGCGCCGGGCCGACCGGGGCCTGACCCTGGTCGGCGGCCGCCGCAGCGGTGCGGTGCTGGCCCTGGCGGGGCCGCCCGGCGTCGGCAAGACCTCGCTCGGTGAGTCGGTGGCCCGCGCCATGGGCCGCAAGTTCGCCCGGGTGGCCCTCGGCGGCGTCCGCGACGAGGCCGAGATACGCGGTCACCGGCGGACCTACGTGGGTGCGCTGCCCGGCCGGATCGTGCGGGCCATCCGCGAGTCGGGCTCGATGAACCCGGTGATCCTGCTGGACGAGGTGGACAAGCTCGGCGCGGACTACCGGGGTGACCCGACCGCGGCGCTGCTCGAGGTGCTCGACCCGGCCCAGAACCACACATTCCGCGATCACTACCTCGAGGTCGAGCTCGACCTGTCGGACGTGCTGTTCATCGCGACCGCCAACATGGCGGAGGCGATACCGGAGCCGCTGCTCGACCGGATGGAGCTGATCGGCCTCGACGGCTACACCGAGGATGAGAAGGTGACGATCGCCCGGATGCACCTGCTGCCCCGGCAGCTGGAGCGGGCCGGCCTCGACGGTGATGACGTTACGTTCACCAACGACGCGCTGCGCCGCCTGGCTGCGGAGTACACCCGCGAGGCCGGGGTGCGCGCCCTGGAGCGGGGCATCTCCCGGGTGCTGCGGAAGATCGCCGCGCAGCTCGCGGCGGCCACTGCGACGCTCCCGGTCACGGTCGGCCCGGCCGATCTGCACGGCTACCTCGGGCATCCACGGCACACCCCGGAATCGGCCGAGCGGACCGCGGTTCCTGGTGTGGCGACCGGCCTGGCGGTCACTGGCGCTGGTGGTGATGTGCTCTTCATCGAGGCGTCCCTGGCCGACCCGGAGACCGGCACGACCGGGGTGACGCTCACCGGCCAGCTGGGTGACGTCATGAAGGAATCCGCGCAGATAGCGCTGTCCTACCTCCGGTCGCACGGCGCGGAGCTCGAGCTCCCGGTCAGCGACCTGAAGGACCGGGGTGTCCATGTGCACGTGCCCGCGGGTGCTGTGCCCAAGGACGGCCCGAGCGCCGGGGTGACCATGACCACGGCCCTGGCGTCGTTGCTGTCTGGCCGGCTGGTCCGCTCGGATGTGGCGATGACCGGTGAGGTCTCGCTGACCGGCCGGGTGCTGCCCATCGGCGGGGTGAAGCAGAAGCTGCTCGCCGCGCACCGGGCGGGCATCACGACGGTGCTCATCCCGAAGCGGAACGAGCCTGACCTGGAGGATGTGCCGGAGAACGTGCGCGCGGCACTGGAGATCCACCCGGTCAGCGATGTCCGCGAGGTGCTCGAACTGGCGCTGGAGCCGGCCACGTCACGGTCGGCGGTCGCCGCCTGAGGCCGGCCCCCGTCCCGGCGTCGCCGGGACGGGGGCCGCACGGGCCGGGGGGCCGGGGCCGGTCAGGCTGGCACCGGCCGGTTGATGTCGGCGCCGACCACCACGACCGGGCACGGTGCGTGCCGCAGGCAGGCCCGGGCCACCGGGCCGATCACCTCGAGCTGGGAGGTCGCCGGGTCGCCGAGCACGAGCAGGTCGGCGCCTGCGGCGCGGTCGATCAGTACCTTGGCGGCCAGCCCGTCAACCACCTCCGCGTCTACCGGGACCTCCGGGGGGCTGCCGAGCAGGGCGTGCACCAGCTCCTTGAGCAGGGCGCTGGTTGGCAGTCCGGGCTGCTCGGGCGGGACCCGCCGCGCATGGCCCGCGTAGGGCGCGGCGCGGATCCGCCCGGGATCCAGCGCGCGCACCACGTGCAACCGGGCCTGGCGCAGCCCGGCCTCCCGCGCTGCCCAGCGCAGCGCGGCCAGCGAAGCCATCGATCCGTTCACGCCAACGACGACACGCCGCTCCTGGTCCATCCCGGTACCCGCCTCCCTGCCGTTCCGCGTTTCAGCGAAAAGGCACATGGGGGGCACAGCAGAACTTCCCCGGATTCGCGGCGGCGGAAACCGGGATGACGGGGTCATCCCACCCCGGGCACCTGCTGGCCTTCTTCGAGATAGATGACTGTCCCGGCTTTGCGCGCGGCATCTACCCGCCGCCGGATGGGTCCCCTGAGCAGGGTGAGGGCCTCGGCGACGCGGACGATCCGGTACTCCGAGATCTCCTCGGGCTGGAGCGCGACGCCACGGAGGCTGGCGTCGTCGAGCGCACCGCAATCAAACAGGAACCGGATGCCTCCCGGGCGCCCGGGCTTGCGGCGGCGGAAATCCACGCACGCCAGGCGGCCGCTGTGCACGTCAAGGCCGCACTCTTCGCGGACCTCACGCCGGCACGCCTCCCACGGCGTTTCCCCGTCGGCCTCCATGACGCCGCCGGGAATGGTCCAGCCTGACTTGTAGGTCGGCTTGAGGATGAGGAGCCGGCCCTTGCGGTCAAAGATCATTGCGCCGGCCGACGTGGGGATGGCCGGGACGACATACCGGACATCGCTGTCCAGCGGCTCGTCACCATCGATCACGCCAGCCAGGCTACGCCAGGCCCGCGGGCCGCCTAGCGGTTCCGCGTGAGCATCCGCAGGTCGATGGCGCCGGCCATGGCCTGACAGCCGGCATCGTTCGGGTGCAGGTGGTCGCCGCTGTCGTAGCTGGGGTTGAGCGCGGTGGTGCGGCCGGGGTCCGCGACCGCCGCGGCGAAGTCGATGACGCCGTCGAACGCGTGGCTGGTCGTGATCCAGGTGTTGACGTCGGTTCTCGTCTTCTCGGCCGGGGCCGAGTCCACTATGGATCCCCCGAATGGGGTGATCGTGGCACCGTAGACAGCCAGGCCGCGGGCGTGCGACCGGGCGATGATCTGCTGGTATCCCACGATGATCTCGTCGGCTGTGGCGTTGTATCCGATGTCGTTGACGCCTTCGAGCAGGATGACGGCACGGACGCCGGTCTGGGCGAAGACATCCCGGTCCAGCCGGGCCAGCGCAGGCACGCCGTAGTAAGGCTGGCCGGGCCGGGGAGCCAGCAGCCGGTTGCCGCCCAGTCCCGCATTGACCACCGAGAGAGTCGGGCCGGGAAGGGCGTTCAGCCGCCGGGCCAGATCGTCAGGCCAGCGCCGGTTGGCGTTGCCGGTCGTGTTGGCCGTGTCGGTGATCGAGTCGCCGAGCGCCACCACCGTGCCGATGACATGGGCCGGCGCGCTCACGTTGACCCCGCTGACCAGCATCCAGCACGGGGTGTCCCCGTAGGCCGCCCCCGACACCGACCCGGCCAGGTCGCCACGGCCCAGGTAGTTGCCCTGCGCGGTAAACGGGTGGTTGGTGACCGGCCCGGTCGGGCCGGGGACGTAGACGCTGACCAGCAGGGCCGACAGGGCAGCCACCCGGAGCGGGACGGGGTCGCTGAGCGCAGCACCGCCTGCGGCCAGGGTCACCGCCCGCCGGCCGCCGAAGGTCAGCGCGTGCAGCGTTCCTCGCACCGCCCGGGCGCCCGAGGCCTGGACCGCGACCGACGCGTGCCCGACCCGCATGGCCTCGGTGCCGAAGGCATTCGTCAGGCGGATCCGCACCCGGCTGCCGCCAGCGCTCAGGAATATGACATTGCGGACGGTCTGGTCAGTCAGGCCGGTTCCGGCCGGGCACGTGGAGCCCGGAACGTCCGAGCCGACCACCTGGCTGGCGCCCCAGGCCGTCACCCAATTCCCGGCCCCGCCCGCCGCGCTAGGCGAGCTTTGCGCGCCCGATGCCGCCATGGCCGGAATGGTCGTGGCGACAGCAACGGCTGCGGCCGCGGCGGCCGCGGCGAACGCGCGGCGGCGGATACGGAGCCTGGACTCGACACGTTCCAAGAATTCTCTCACGCCGGGTCATTCTTCGGACCAGGCCGGGGGCTGTCAAGGAACATTAGTATCACTAAACCGGTATAGGAGATGTTTATGAAGCTTTCATGATAGCGATGCACTGATGACCGGCACGGATATGCCTTATATGTCGGCATGAATCCCCGGAGAACGGCCGGCGACGTCTATTGACAGGCCGGACCCGGCCTTTCATGCTCATGAGGCGGCCGCAGCCGCCGCCCGTTCCGCCGCCCGTGCCTGACTGGAGGAGACGTGATGCGCTACCCGAGTGCCGGCCGGGGCCGTCCCGGCGTCGCCGCCGCGTTCATCGTCGCCAGCCTGATGGCTGCTGCTGGCACGGGCGCGACCGCCCCGGCGGTGGCCGCCGGGGCCGCGGTCCAGTCCGAGGGGTCCACTGCGCCCGGCCCGGGGCACTGGACCGGGACCTGGGCGGCCAGCCCGCAGCAGGCCAGGCCGGCGGATCTCACCGGGCCGGGGGACCCCACTGTCACCGGGTTTGACGACCAGACGGTCCGCGAGATCGTGCACACCAGCATCGGCGGCACCGCCCTGCGGATCCACCTGTCCAACGCGTTCAGCCAGCAGGCGCTGATGGTCGGCGGGATGACGGTCGGCGCGCAGGGGACGGGCGCGGACCTGGCCAGCCCGCCGGTCACGGTCACCTTCGGCGGTGGCCGGGGCATCCGCATCCCCGCGGGCGGGAACGCGGTCAGCGACCCCGTGCGGCTGCGGGTCGCGCCGCAGTCGAACCTGGCCATCAGCATCTTCCTGCCTGGCGTCACCGGTCCCACCACGAACCACGATCTCGCGGAGCAGGTCAACTACGTCTCCGTGCCGGGCGACCACGCGACCGACCCGGGCGGGCAGGCGTTCACTCAGCAGGCGTTCTCCTGGTTCTACTTGTCGGGAGTGGATATCCGGCCGCTGAGCGCAGCGGCCGGGGCCGTCGTCGCCCTCGGCGACTCCATCACCGACGGATACCAGTCAACGACCGGCGGCAACGACCGGTGGCCCGACGTCCTCGCCGCGCGGCTGGCCGACTCCGGCCGTCCGATGGGCGTGCTCAACGAAGGAATCAGCGGCAACCGGGTGCTGGGCGATTCGGTGTGCTTCGGCACCAGCGCCCTGTCCCGCCTCGGCGCGGACGCGGCGGGCCAGCCGGGCGTACGCACCGTCATCCTGCTGGAAGGCATCAACGACATCGGCTTCCCGCTAGCGCCGGATGCTGGCTGCACCGCGCCGAACACGGCCGTCACGGCCCAGCAGATCATCGCGGGCTACCGGCAGATCATCGCCCGGGCCCACGGCCGGGGCCTGCGGGTGATCGGCGCCACCCTGACTCCGATCGAGGGCTCGGGCTACTGGTCGGTGAGCACCGAGCAGGAGCGGCTCGCGGTCAACGCCTGGATCAGGAGCAGCCGCGCCTTCGACGGTGTGATCGACTTTGACCAGGCCGTGCGTGACCCGGCCGACCCGCACCGGCTGCTGGCGGCCTACGACTCCGGTGACCACCTGCACCCCAACGACGCCGGCTACCACGCGATGGCCGAGGCCATCGACCTCGGGCTGCTGCGCTAGCTGGGTCACCCGGCCAGCCGCGGCGGCGGCGCCACCGAGTGCCGCGGCAGCAGGCTCATCGGCTCGCGGACCATCACATCGCCGGCCGGCTTGCGCTCGATCCGCGCGATCAGCGCGTCCACGGCCGCGCCGCCGAGTTCGGCGAGCGGCATGGCCACGCTGGTGACCGGCACGTCGAGAAAGGCTAGGCACTCGTCCTCGTCGAAGCTCACCACGGACATCTCCGCTGGCACCGCGATGCCGGAGCCGCGCAGCGCCGCCATGACCCCGAACAACTGGTTGAGGCTGCCGACGGCGCACACGGTGGGCCGCGCGCCGCCGCGCAGCATCTGCGTGGTGGCCTGCCAGCCTCCGTCCTCGGTGGGAGGAGCGTGCCGGACGGTCAACTGGATCCCCCGCGCCGCGCAGAGCCGCCGCGCCGCGATCACCCGGCGGTGCACGGTGTCGACCTGAGGCCGGCCGTCGATGAAGGCGATGCTGCGATGGCCGAGCCCGGCCACGTAGTCAACGAACAGCCTGACCGCGCCCGGCTCGTCCATGACCACGTCGTTGCCGCGATCCGGCCCCCGGCGGTTCACGTACACATGCGGAACTCCGGCCACTCCCGCGGCATGCTCGGGCTTGCGCAGCGCGGTGGCGAGCAGCAGGCCATCCGCCCGGCTCTCCTCGACCAGATAGCGGTAATTGTCCGGGGGCTTCGCGTCGTCGCCGGGCTCCTCCATGACCATGACGACGTAGCCGCGCTCGCCCGCCCGCTGCAGCGCGCCCCGCTGCAGCCTGACCCAGATCGGGTTGCGCAGCAGCGGGATGACGAACGCCAGGGCTCCGGTGCGCCGTCGTTTGAGCGCCCGGGCCAGCGCGTTGGGCCGGTAACCCTGGGCCCGTGCCGTGCTCAGGATCCGGTCGTAGATCTCGGGACGGATCGACTGCGCCGGGTCACCGTTGAGCACCCGGGAGACGGTCGACACGTGCACGCCGACCGCGTCGGCGATGTCGACCAGGCGGGACGCGCGGCGCCGGACAGCCGGCGCCGGCGGCCCGCCCTGATCCGGCCGCGGCGGCGGGCCGCTCCTGCCTGCGTCGCCGGGCAACTCGTCCTCGCCTGTCACCGGCTCAGGCCGTAACGCCGCCGTGGGCACCAGTGACTACTGCGACGCGAGTCACACGACCTCCGCAACGGCGCGGGTCAGCAGGATGGCCGCGCAGAAGGACCGGTAGACAGCGAGTGGGTCCTCTCCCTCGAAACGCAGCTCACGCGGGCCGATCCGGCACGCGCCGCGCACCCAGCTGGCGGCCTCGGCGATGTCAGTGGTGCGGACCGAGACTTCCAGCGGGGCCGAGCCCAGCGGCGGAGGTTCCGCTCCGGCCGCGCCCGCGATCGCCTTCTCCGCGGTCTCCCGGATCAGCCCGCAGGCGCGAGCCGGGTGCAGGCTGTGCGCCGCGACCCGGCTGACGTGCTCCTTGACAATCGCGCAGTGCACGCCGGGGATCAGGGCGGCCGTTTCCTCGCACGCGCACCGGTCCCCCGTCACCAGCACGACCGGCACTCCGTAGTGCGCCGCCACCAGTGCGTTGATGCCTGCTTCCCCCGTCACCACGCCGCCGAGCCGGGCCTCGATGACCGCCCGCGGGTTGTAGGTGTGCGAGAGCCCAGCGGGTGCCCCGACCGAACCGTGGTAGGAGACGAAGAGGATGGCGTCGAAGCTATCGTCCAGGCCCTGCATCATGTACAGCGGCTTGTGACTGCCGGAAATGTAGGACGCGTGCCCGGCCAGCGCGGCGGGCGGCAGGTTACGCATCGTGGAGTGGGAGTCGTTGACCACGATCTCGGTGGCTCCGCCGGCCAGGGCGCCCTCGATGGCGGCGTTCACCTCATCCAGTAGCAGCTGGCGACCGGCGACCGCTTCCGGCCCGTCACCCACGCACTGCGCCCAGTCGACGATACCGGCGGTACCTTCCATGTCGCTGGACAGGAAGACCTTCATGCCTGTGCTCTCCCCTGGATCCGGAAGCTCTCGTCATCGGCGGTGATCACGGTATAGGTTCCCCCGGCGGTGGTGGAGGCGCCGCCGTGACGGCCATCCGGGGTCAGGCACAGGGCCTGCAGCGGCGTGCGGAACTCATCGGGCAGCTCCAGGGTCTCGGCCAGCGCCGTCGCGCAGGCCGCCGCCGGGTCATCTCCCGCCGCCAGGCGCAGCAGCACCGACCGGGCGGTGCCGCCGCGGATGGCCAGCTCGCCACGGCCGGTGCAGGCGGCGGCGCCGACCCGGTTGTCGCAGTAGTTGCCGGCCCCGATGAGGGCCGAGTCGCTGACCCGCCCCGGGTACTTCCATGGGTAACCGCTGGTGCTCACCCCGGCCGCGAGGTTGCCCGCGGCATCCAGGGCGAGCACGTTGACCGTGCCCCAGGGGCCGCCCGGCGGCGGCATCACCGCGATCCGCTCCAGCACCGTCCGGCGGTAGCTGACCTCACCCGGGCCGAACCGGGCCCCGGCCTCTTCGAGGCCGGACGCGCCGAGCCCGTCCCGCCACATCTGCTGTGCCTCGGCGGTCAGCGTCGGCCCGCGCTCGATGCCGGCCTCGTCGGCGAAACGCTCCGCGCCCGCGCCCACCAGCAGCAGATGCTGCGGCAGCAGGTCGCACACGGCCCGCGCGATGGAAATCGGGTGCGGAAAGCCGGTCACCGCGGCCACCGCGCCGGCCCGGCGAGTCGCGCCGTCCATCACGGAGGCGTCCAGTTCCACCTCGCCGAGCAGGTTCGGCAGCCCGCCCACGCCCACGTAATGGTCGGCCTCGTTGGACTCCACGACCCGGATCGCGGCCTCCACGGCATCCATGGCGCTGGCCCCGGCGCGGAGCAGAGCTATCCCCGCGGCGAGGCCGACCTCACCCCGCTCACTGGCCACCAGGACCGGCGTCGTGGCTGGCGTCATGGCTGGCGCTCCCCGGATACCGGGGTGAACGCGAAGTGGCAGGCCGCCTGGTGGCCCGGGTCATCGGGGGAGGCAGTCAGGGCCGGATCTTCCTGCTCGCAGCGGGGCTGCGCCATCGGGCACCGGGTGCGGAACCGGCACCCGCTCGGTATCCGCAGCGGGCTCGGCGGGTCACCGGCGATCGCGGGAGCCCGGGCGTCCCCGGCGCTCTCGGCCAGCCGGGGGATCGCGGCCAGCAGGGCCCGGGTGTACGGGTGCCGAGGCGCGCTGAAAAGCTGCTCGGTCGGGGCGACCTCGACGATGCGGCCGAGGTACATGACCGCCACCTGGTCGCAGAGATGCCGGACCACCGCCAGGTTGTGCGAGATCAGCAGCAGCGAGAGCCCGAGTTCGCGCCGCAGGTCACGCAGCAGGTTGAGGATCGTGGCCTGAACGCTCACGTCGAGCGCTGACACCGGCTCGTCGGCGACCAGCACGTCGGGCCGCAGCGCTAGGGCCCGGGCGATCGCCACCCGCTGCCGCTGGCCGCCGGAGAACTGCCTGGGATGGGCGCGGAGGGCGTCCTCACCCAGCCCGACCAGCGTCAGCAGCTCCGCGCTGTAGGCGTGCACGTCCCCTCTGGGCACCACGTGATGCACCCGTAGCAGCTCAGCCAGCATTCCGCCGACGGTCAGCCGGGGATTGAGCGACGAATACGGATCCTGGAACACCATCTGGATCCGGCGCTGATCGGCCCGCGAGCGGTGGGCCCGCAGGACCTTCCCGTCCAGGCCGATCTCGCCCCGGTCGACCGGGCGCAGCCCGGCCAGCGCCAGGGCCAGGGTCGACTTGCCCGACCCGGACTCGCCGACGAGGGCCAGCGCCTGGCCGCGCCCGATGTCGAGGTCAACCCCGTCGACCGCGCGGAGCAGCCGTTCCTCGTGCCGGAAGCGGGCCGCGAGCTGCGAACCGACCGGGAACCAGACCGACACCCCCCGGGCCGTCAGCAGCGGCTCGCCGGGCACCGGGCCGGCGGGCCCCGTGGGGACAGGCCCCGTGGGGACAGGCCCCGCGGCGGTCATGGCCGGGCCCGGTCGGCGGCGACGGCTTCCAGGCATCGCTCATAGTGCAGGCAGGCCGTCGCCCGCCCGCCCGGCAGCAGCCGCAGCGGCGTCTCGCTCACCCGGCAGTCGTCCTCGACGAAGTCGCACCGCGGATGGAAACGGCAGCCGGCCGGCGGGCTGACCAGGCTCGGCGGGGAGCCGGGAATCGGCACCAGCGAATCGCGGACGTACTCGAAGTCCGGTGCCGAGCGAACCAGCCCCAGCGTGTAGGGGTGCCGGGGGTCGAGCAGGACCTCGCGCACCGCGCCCTCCTCCACGAGCTGCCCGCCGTACATGACGGCCACGCGCTGGCAGATCTGGGCGACGACCGGCAGGTCGTGCGTCACGAAGATCAGGCTGACGCCGGACTCACGGCACAGCGCCGACAGCAGCCGCAGGATCTGGTCCTGGATGGTGACGTCCAGCGCGGTCGTCGGCTCGTCGCAGAGGATGATCTCGGGATCGCAGGAGAGCGCGATGGCGATCATCACCCGCTGCCGCATGCCGCCGGAGAACTCGTGCGGGTAGGCCCGCAGCCGCCGCTCGGGGTCGGGGATGCCGACCCGGCGCATCAGTTCCAGCGCCCGCTCCATCGCCCGCGGCCGGCTGTAGCCCAGATGAACCTGCGGGCCCTCAGCGATCTGCTGCCCGACCCGCATCACGGGGTTGAGCGCGCTCATCGGCTCCTGGAAGATCATCGACATCTGGGGGCCGCGGATCTGGTTGAGCGCGGAGTTGCCCAGCGGCACCAGGTCCACGCCGTCCAGCAGGACCTGCCCGGAGGTCACCCGCGCCTCGGCCGGCAGCACGCCAAGTATCGCGCGCAGCGTCATGCTCTTGCCGGACCCGGACTCGCCGACCAGGCCGAGTGCCTCCCCCCGCGCCACCTCGAAGGACACACCGTCGACGGCGCGGACCACACCGCGGCCGCTGGATATCCGCACGTGCAGGTCGCGGACCTCCAGCATCGGGGCGTTCAGTGCTGCCCCCGCTCGCCTCCGGGGCGCCTTGAGCCCCTCCTGCTCGCTCATGACTGGCCGGGCCGGATCAGGTCGGCGAGCCCGTCGCCGATCAGAGACAGTCCCAGGCCGACGACCACGACGGCGAGACCGGGAATGGTGGTGAGCTGCCAGTGGGTGGACAGGAAGTTCTGGCCGTCGTTGATCATGGATCCCAGGTCCGGCGTGGGTGGCGGGACGCCCAGGCCGAAGTAGCCGAGCGTCACGATGGCCAGGATGTCCTGCACGATGTCGGACATCGCGTAGATGATCGCCTGCGTGATGACATTGGGCAGCAGGTGGCGGGCCATGATGCGGACGCTGGACAGGCCGCCCGACTGGGCCGCGAGCACGTAGTCCTGCCGCTTGGCGACCAGGATCTCGCCGCGGATGATCCGCGCGTAGGAGACCCAGCCCACCACGGTGATGGCGATGTAGATGCTGCGCTCGCCCGGGCCGAGGACGAAGACCAGGGCGATGACCAGCACGTAGAACGGGAACGCGACGACGATGTCGACCAGTCGCATGATGACCGCATCGACCCAGCCGCCGAAATAGCCAGCCACGCTGCCCGCGGCGGTGCCCAGGCAGAACGGGAACAGCACCGCGATGAACGCGATCCGCAGGTCGTTCCGGAGACCGTACAGCAGCCGGGTCCAGGTGTCCCGCCCGAGCTGGTCGGTGCCGAGCAGGTGGTGAGCACTCGGCCCGAGCAGCGACGCGCTGAGGTTCTGCGCGATCGGGTTATACGAGCTGAGCAGGGGCGCCGCAGCGGCCAGGAACAGGATGATCCCGAGGATCACGATCCCGGACATCAGCGCCGGCTGGCGGTACCACCGGCGGGCCTGGCGCGGCTGCGACTGCTCAGCCGGCACGGGCATCAGCACCGACTCTGGGTGCTCGGGGAAGGACAGCGCGCTCATCGCTCGAACCGAACTCGTGGATCCAGCGCCGCGTAGCCCAGGTCGGCCAGCAGGTTGACCAGGACGACCATGATGCCGAAGATCAGCGTGACCCCCTGCACGACGGGAAAGTCCCGCTCGAAGATCGAGTTGATCATCAGCTGGCCGATGCCCGGGACCGAGAAGACGTTCTCGATGATCACTGTGTTGCCGATGAGGAACCCGATGTTGATGCCGAGCACCGTGACCGCCGGGATGACAGCGTTGCGCAGCACGTGCCGCAGGAACAGCCGGGGGCCGGGAACCCCCTTGGACCTGGCGGTGGTGATGTACTCCGCGCCCAGCACGTTCAGCATGCTGGCCCGCAGGCTGCGGATGACCACCGGCGCCAGCGCCAGCGCGACGGTCAGCGCGGGCAGGAACATGGCCCGCAGATGGCCGAAGAAGCCTGCTCCGTAGCCACTGACCGGGAACAGGTGCAACTTGACCGCGAACGCCGTGATCAGCAGGAAGCCGAGCCAGAACGGCGGCATGCCCAGGCCGACCAGGGGCACCGCGCGGACGATCTGATCGCGGGCGGCATCCTTGCGGGTGGCCGCGATCATGGCCAGCGGCACGCTGATCGCGACGCCGAGCACCGCGGCATAGATGATCAGCCACAGGGTGGCCGGCAGCCGGCCGAGGATGACGCCGGCCGCCGGAACCCCGTAGAACAGGCTCTGCCCCAGGTCGCCGTGCCCGAGACGGTCCATGAACAGCCAGTACTGGCTGAGCAGCGGCCGGTTCAGGCCCCACTCCCGGTGCAGGATGGCGATCGAGCGGGGGGTGGCATGGATGCCCAGGATGGTCCGCGCCGGGTCACCGGGAATCAGGTGGACCATGAAGAACACGATGATCGTCACGCCGACAGCCACGGGCACCAGCATCAGCAGCCGCCGCCCCACGAAGGCCATTCGCCCCAACGGTGCTCACCGACCCCCGTGAGTGTTCTCCCTGATCACTTGCTCAGCCAGACGTTCTCCAGGTGGTAGTTGCCGAGCGGGGTGACGAAGAAGCCGTGCACGGTGGACGTGGTGGCGTAGGCGTAGGGCGAGTAGTAGAGGAACGCCATGAACGCATCGCTGGCCGCGTGGTCCTGGATGTAGTTGTAGAGCGTCTGCCGGGCCGACGTGGACAGGGTCTGCTCAGCCAGGTGCGCGTCTTTGACGACCTGCGGGTTGTTGTAGGCGGTGTAGAACGACTTGGCTCCGGCGGCCGGGTCGACCGAGAACGTGACCAGTTCGTCCGGGTCGGGGATGTCCATCGTCCAGTAGGAAAAGGTCATGTCGTAGTTGAGGTTCTGATAGTCGGTGGCGACGGTGTTCGGGTCCAGCTGCTGGATGGCGATCTTGATGCCGAGCGGCTTGAGCTCGGACTGCATGATCGTCGCGATGGTCACGTCGTCGGAGGTACCCGAGGGCACCAGCAGCGTCGTCGAGAACCCCTTCGGCACGCTGGACTTCGCCATCTCGGCCTTGGCCTGGGTCAGGTTGTCCTGCAGACCCGGGGTGGCCTTCTGGTAGAAGGGAACCTGCGGTGGCATGAAGGAGTTGGCCGGCGTCCCGTTACCGAACAGCACCGCCTTGACCAGCGCCTTCCGGTCGATGGCCAGCGAGATCGCGCGGCGCACGTGTACGTCCTGGAACGGCTTGCGCTTTTCGTTGAAGAGGATGTAGTCGGTCCTGGTCGAGTTGAACAGGTTCATGGTGACGCTGGATGTGCTCTTCAGGCTGCTCACCGTGGACCAGGCCGGGAATTCGTCGACCTGCGACTGGCCGCCCTTGATCTGCAGCTCCCTGGTGTTGTCGTTCGGCGTGTCGGTCCAGGTGACACTGTTCAGGTAGGGCTTGCCCGGCTGCCAGTAGTTGGTGTTGCGGACCAGCTTCAGGGCCGAGCCCTTGTGCCAGTAGCCCCACTTGAACGGCCCGGTCCCGACCGGGTGCGTGTAGAACTGGGTCTCGGTCTGGCCACCGTAGTTGGCCGGGACGATGTCGTTGGCGAACAGCGAGAGGTCAGCGAGCAGGGGCGCCCACGGGAACTTGAGGTTGATCACCACGGTCGACGGCGTCGGGGCGTCCACAGACTTGATGGCGGTGTCGATGTAACCCCAGCCCTGGGCGGCCGCGCGGGCCTGGTCGATCGAGAACTTGACGTCCGCGGAGGTCATCGGCTGGCCGGTGGAGAACTTCACCCCCTTGCGGAGCGTGAAGGTGTACGCCTCCTTGTTGGCCGAGACCGTGTAGCCGGTGGCGAGCATCGGGATCACGCTCTTGCCGTCGTTCGACACGGTGTAGAGCGGCTGGAACAGCTGCTCGAAGACCCAGATCGACTCGTTGTCGAACACGGTGGTGTTGTTCATCGACTGCGAGTCGGCGGTCCGGGCGATGACCAGGTTGCCGCCATGCACCGGCGCGCCGCTGGCACCCGACGACGTCGGGCTCGAGCCGGACCCGCAGCCGGCCAGGACTGAAAGAGCGCTGACCGTGAGCAAGGCCAGCGCTGTGGTGGTTCGGTGTCTCACGGAAGCTCCCTGTAGTGTCCGGGCGGCCCGGGGATGGCCGCAGACGGTGTCGGGCACCGCCGACGGGCACGAAGAACAAACCTTTGTTTAGGTCAAGATGATGGTAAAACGGTCGATTGTAAATAGCGGGCTGATCCTGGAACCAGATATTTACAGCCCCGTAACGCTACGCACCGTGTTGGGGCGTCCCGCGCTGGCCGTCGCGTGTTGTAACGTTTCGCGCCATGCGTTACGTGGTGCTTGGATGCGGTGCGATCGGTGGCACCGTGGCCGCCGGTTTGGTCCGCGACGGCCACGAAGTCCTGGTCAGCGACGTCGACCCGGCCGTGGTTGACGCGGTCAACACGCGCGGGCTGCGGATCGAGGGGCCGGTGGAGAACTTCACCGTCGCGGTGCCCGCCACTGCCCCTGACGCCCTGCCGCCGAAGCTGGACGGCCCGGTCCTGGTCGCGGTCAAGGCCCAGCACACGGCGGACGCGGCCGCGGTCCTGGCCGGCCGGCTGGTGGGGGACGGGTACGTCGTCTCACTGCAGAACGGCCTGAACGCAGGGATTCTCGCCGCTGCCGTCGGCGCGGGGCGGGTCGTGGAGGCGTGCGTCAACTTCGGCGCCGACGCGCTCGAGCCGGGCGTGGTGCTGCGCGGCAACCGGGCCACCTTCGTCGTCGGGGAAGTCGATGGCAGCGTCACCGACCGGGTCCGCGCGCTCGCCGCCGACATCGCCGACGCCCAGGTCACCGAGCACGTCCTCGGATACCTCTGGGCCAAGGAAGCGTACGGCGCGATGCTGGCCGTCACCGCCGTCAGCGACCTGCCGATCGCCGACGTGCTGGACGATCCCCGTTACCAGCCGCTGCTGCTCTCGGCCGCCCGGCAGGTGCTGGCCCAGGCACCCGTGCCGCCGGTGCCCATCGACGGCTTCGACCCGGCCGACCTGGAAGGCTCGCTGGGGCGGCTCGCGCAGTTCAACCGGCGCTCGGCGAAGACGCACACCGGGATCTACCGGGACCTGGCGGTGCGCCGGCGCCCGACCGAGGTGCCGGCGATCCTGGGCGGCCTGGACGGCGCCCTGCTGCGCCGGACCGTCGAGCTGGTGCAGGCCATTGAGGCCGGCCAGCGCTCATGTTCGCGGGCGAACCTCGACCTGCTGGCGGCCTACGAGCGGCTGGAGCGGCTCGGCCGGCCGCTCAACGCGGTCGCGTCCGTGGCCGGAGCACCGGATCGGGCGCCAACCGGGCCGCTGGCCGGGCGCCCGGTCGCGGTCAAGGACATCATCGCCGTGGCCGGCGTGCCCACCCGGTGCGGCAGCCCGGCGAGCGACCCCGAGCCTGCCGATCACGACGCGGCCCTGGTGTCCAGCCTCCGCGCGGCCGGGGCCGATGTCTTCGCCACGACCCAGTGCCTGGAGTACGCGGCCGGGTTCGCGCATCCCGAGATCGGGGACACCCGCAATCCCCGTGACCCGTCCCGCACGTCCGGCGGGTCATCAGGCGGCTCGGCGGCGCTCGTCGGCGCGGGCGTCTGCGATCTGGCCATCGGCACGGATACCGGCGGCTCGATCCGGATCCCCGCCGCCTACTGTGGCGTTGTCGGGCTCAAGCCGACCTACGGGCTGGTTCCGACCGGCGGGATCTTCCCGCTGTCGCCCAGCTGCGACCACGCGGGCACGCTGACGGCCAGTGTGTCCGGCGCCGCCGACCTGCTGCCCGTGCTGGCCGGCAACGGTTTGGCCGGCACCGCGCTGGCCGGCACCGCGCTGGCCGGCACCGTGCTGGCCGGCACCGTGCTGGCCGGCACCGTGCTGGCCGGGGGGGCGGGGTCAGCGACGTTCACGGTCGGTGTTCTCACCACGCAGCTCACCGACCCGTCGGTCACGGCGGAGGTCCGTGACGCAGTCCGGGCCGCGCTGGCCGCGCTGGCCGCGGCGGGCTGGCCGATACGGGAGCTGACCGCGCCCTGGCTGGATGATCTGGCTCACTGGGAGGACATGCTCGCCGTGATCGTGGCCCGGGAGGCCTGCATGGTCCACAAGGGACGGGACACGAGCCGCTACGCCGAGGGCACCAGGGCGCTGCTCACGTTCGGCGAATCGGTGGGCGACGAGCGGTATGCCCGTGCGCTGCAGCAGCGGGCCGAGCTCACGGTCGCGGTCGAGGCCAGCCTCGCGGGCGTCGATGTGCTGGCCGGCCCCACCGTCGGCTACCAGGCACCGGAGCAGGATCCCCCGTTCGGGGTCGGCGACGACTCCGGAGAAGGCCGGTTCACCGGGCCGTACAACCTCACCGGCCACCCGGCCGTCTCGATTCCCGTGGCTACCGCCGGCCTGCCAGCCGGCCTCCAGCTGGCCGGCCGCCGCGGCGCTGACCTGGAGCTGCTGCGGGTGGCTGGGGCCGCGGAGCAACTGGTCACGCCTCCAGCCAGGCTCACGATGCGTGCCTAACGAAGGAAGGCTGCCTCATGCCGTCGACAATGCTCCGCCGCACACTCCAGCTGGCCGGCCTTGAGGTGCCCGCGGTTGAGCTGACCGGCACCGAGGACGGCCCCCGGCTCACCGTCCTGGCCGGAGTGCACGGCTGTGAGTACGCGCCGATGGCGGCTGTGCGCCGGTGGGCACGCGGGCTGGCGGAACGTGAGCTACGGGGCAGCGTCGTGGCGGTGCCGGTGCTGAACCTGCCGGCGTTCCGGGCCCGCAGCCCGTTCGTGGTTCCCGAGGACGGTAAGAACCTCAACCGGTGCTTCCCCGGGGACCCGGCTGGCACGCTGGCCGAGCGGCTGGCCCATGCCACATTCACCGAGCTCATCGTCGGCTCCGACGCGCTGGTAGACGTGCACGCGGGCGACATGGTCGAGGCGCTCGAGCCGTTCGCGCTCTATGACGCGGGCCCGGGCGAGGCCAGCGCCAGGGAGCTGGCGATCGCCTACGGGCTCGGTTACATCATCCGCCAGGAACCTGGCCCGGATCGGGCGGTCGGCGGCACTACCAGCGCGGCCGCCGCCAGCGCCGGCATTCCCGCGATCATCGCCGAGGCGGGCGGCTGCGGCCTCGTGCAGCAGGTGGCGGTGGACGCGCACGTCCGCGGGCTGGACCGGGTGCTCACGCTGCTCGGCATGGTGCCCGGCGCGGCCGCCGGCGCGGGCGCGGCCGCCGGCGCGGGCGCGGGCGCGGGTCAGCCACCGGTTCGTCTCCGCCGCTTCATCTGGCTGCGCTGTGATGACGCGGGCTGGTGGGAGCCGGCGGTCCAGCCGGGCGAGACGGTAGCCGAAGGCCAGCTGCTCGGGACGGTCAGCAGCATCGACGGAGCCGAAATCTTGCAGAGGATCATCGCGCCCGCTGCTGGGGTGCCAATGTTCGTGACGAGCTCCCCCGCGGTCGCGGCGGACGGCCTGCTGCTCGGCCTGGGCGCGAGATAGCGCCAGGGGAGCGCCGGGGAGGGCGCGGTCAGCCGAAGATCCGGCCGCCGTTGACCCAGATGTCCTGCCCGGTGATGAAGCCGACCGCGTCGCTGGCCAGGAAGAGCACCGGCCCGATCAGGTCGTCCATGGTGCCCGGCCGCTGAATTGCCCGCTGCTGGGCCAGGATCCCGGCCATCTCGGGCTGGCGCTGGAAGAGCTCTCCCTCATGCTCGACATAGTCGGGCGAAATCGTGTTGACGACGATGCCGTGTTTCCCCAGTTCCTTGGCGAGGCTGCGGGTCAGCCCCACGATCGCCGCCTTGGTGCTCGCATAGTGGGCGAAGCCGTCGATGCCGCCGCCGTGGAACGTCATCGACGAGGTATTGATGATCCTGCCCCAGCCCCGGCTCTTCATGACTGGCGACACCGCCCGGGCGCACAGCCAGGCCCCGCGCACGTTGACCGCGAACGCCTCGTCCCACTCCCCGACCGTGATCTCCTCGAAGGGCTTCTTCACGATCGGCGAGAAATAGGCGGCGTTGTTGACCAGCACGTCGACGCGGCCGTATGCGGCCACCGCGGCGCCGGTGAGCCCGGCGACAGACGCCTCATCGCTGACGTCCGCCGCGACGGCCAGTGCCTCGTGACCGGCCGCGGAGAGGTCACTGGCCACCTCCTGGCTGCCCCTGATATCGGCTACCACCACCCGGTAGCCGGCCTGCGCGAACGCCGCGCAGTACCGGCGGCCGATGCCGCCGCCTCCGCCGGTGATGATGACAACGCGTCCATGCTCAGCCATAGCGCTCCTCGGACCAGGGATTCTCGCTGGACAGAGTGTCCTGCGGGCCGGTGCTTGACAATAGCTAACATGTTCGTTAAATATTGTAGATATGGCTAAGGATGCCGCTGCCGTCTTCGCTGCGCTGGCCGATCCGACCCGGCGTAATGTTGTGCAGCTCCTGAGCCATGGGCCGCGCCGGGCGGGCGAGATCGCGGCGGCGGCGGGAACCTCCGGGCCGGCGATGAGCCGGCACCTGCGGATACTGCTCACCGCCGGAGTCGTCACCGACGAGCGATCACCTGCCGACGCCCGGGTCCGCGTGTTCCACTTGCGGCCCGACTCGGTGGCCGCCGCAGCGGCCTGGCTCGACCAGCTACAGGCGCACTGGGACGAGCAGCTCCGGTCGTTCCAGCGCCACGTGACGAGGAGGAATCCGGGATGACCGAAGCTCGCAGCGTGTCGGCCGCCGTCGAGGTACCGGTGGACCCCGCGACCGCGTTCGCCGCTTTCACCGACGAGCTCGACCTGTGGTGGGTGCGAGGACCGATCAACTACTTCGATGCGGCCCGGGCAGTCGCCATGGTCTGCGAGCCAGGGGTCGGCGGCCGGCTGATCGAGGTGTACGACGCCGCCACGGGCGAGGGCCTCGAGCTGGGCCGGATCACCGTGTGGGAGCCGGGCGCCCGGCTGTCGTGGACCAGTTCGGTTGATGACGTCGAGATCGACGTCCTGTTCGTGGCCATCTCCTCGGGGACGAACGTGCGGGTCGAGGCGACCATCCCGGCCGGCGGGGCGGATCAGGGCGGGACAGCGTGGGTCCGGGTGGTCGGCAAGTGGTTCGGCGCATGGTGCGCGCGCCGGGGCACCGCGTCGGGCCACCAGCCCGACCTCGCCCGCCTGGCCGTCGGCATCTACTACGCCAAGCCGGCGGCCGCGGCCCACTGGCTGGCGGACGCCTTCGGCTTCGAATCGCCGGACCCGCTGCCCCAGGGCCCTGATCCGCTGCCCGATACCGGGCACGGGCACCCCTGGATCGAGTTCCGCGTCGGGAACTGCTCGCTGTTCATCTTCAAGCTCCACGGCGATCTGCCGGAGGGGGCGCCGGCCACGCACGAGCCGTGGGTCTACGTAGACGACCTCGAGGATCATCTAGCCCACGCGGCCGCGAGCGGTGCGACGATACTGATCCCCATCCGCACGACCGGCTTTCGCAGCTATGCCGCCCAGGACCTGGAGGGGCACCGGTGGACCTTCGCCCAGGCCCGCCCCACCATGCGCTGACCCGCGCCGCGACCCCGTGGCCCGGCCCACGTCGGCCCGCCCGGGGGCCGGGCTGGACGCGGGCAGCTGCCTCGGCTGGCCTGGCATTTCGTGGCGGGGGACTTTGAGGACCAGAGTGACGGTGTCGTCGCTGCTGGCTCCGCCGCTGTAGTCCAGTGCGGCTTGCTGGATGGCATCGGCGATCCGCGCTGCGGGCAGGTCGCCCAGGCCGGCCATGACGCCGCGGAGCCGCTCTTCGCCGTAGATGCCATGGCCGGCCTGGCCGCGGGCCTCGGTGATGCCGTCGGTGAACAGCACCAGGCTGTCACCGGGCCGCAGCAGCCCGCGGGAATCGTGCAGGCCGGGATCGGGCAGGATGCCGAGCAGGGTCCCCGGCCGGCCGAGGGCCTGCACCCGCCCGTCCGCCCGGTGCACCAGGCCCAGCGGGTGGCCCCCGGAACTGATCTGCACTGAGGCCCCCGCGCGGGTCGGCCGGACCGTGGCATAGACCGCGGTCAGGAACCGCGGGTCATCGGTCAGCCACTCCAGCAGCGCCTGGTTCAGCGCGGCCAGGATCAGCCGCGGCCGGGTCTCCCGGTGCGCCTCAGCCCGCAGCGTGTACCGGGCCAGCGCGGTGCTCTTGGCCGCCGGGACCCCCTTACCGCACACATCACCGACCACCACCCCCCAGCTGCCCCGTACCGACGGGAACACATCATAAAAATCCCCCAGCACCTCAGCCCCGGTCCCCCCGGCCACGTACCGCGCCGCGACCTGCAACCCCGGAATGACCGGCAGCCGCGGCGGCAGCAGGCTCTCCTGCAACGTCCGCGCCAGCGCAGCACGCTCCGCGGCACGCGCCACCGCGACCTGCAACGCGACCTCACCCGCCGCCACACACGCCAAGATCTCCAGCACCTCGACCTCCGCCGCGCTCCACCGCCGCGGCACCACATCAGCCACACACAGCACACCGGCGACAGCACCATCCGGGCCACGGACCGGGAACCCGGCCCACGCGACCACTCCCGCCAGCCCGGACAGGCCACCCCCGGCCAGGCAACTCCCCGCGGGGTAACTCCCCGCGGGGTAACTCCCCGCGGTACGCGAATCCACCCGGGCATCCTCGACGACCAGCCCGCCCCCCGACTCGATCACCCGCCGGCACAACGACAGCTCCCCCGGAGCCTGCTGACCAGCCACCGCCCGCCAGCCCGGACAGGTCGTCCTCGGGGACGGCTGGCCGCCGGCCACCGCGACGAACACCGACCGCGCGCCAAGAAACAGCGCCGCCAACCGCGCCACCCGGCCGAAAGGCTCCTCCGCGCCGGTAACTGAACTCGGCGCGCTACCCAGGACTGCCATATTCGCCACTTCCGCCCATGGTGGTGACATTGCATGCCGATATCCGAGCGAAGCGGGGTCCAGGCCTCGAGTCGTTAATCCAACCACAGAACGCGTGCTCCACGTCCGCGCAGGTCAGAGCGGTCGGCGTGTCGGCGCGCAGGCCAGTTTCACGGAATCCGGTAGCAATGGAGGCAGGGGTACTGGGTCAGCGCCTCCGCAGCAACATGATGACAAGCACGATGACCACGATGATCACGATGGTGCTGAGACCGATATACATGGGTAACTCCTCTGTCCTTGGTCCGCCCGCCGGGCGGAATTGTTCGATCTGGCTTTCCAGAAAGGAAGATCAGACTTCGTAGGGGGAATCTTCGAGGCGGCTCCAGAACGCGCGATAATGCTGGACCGCGGTCCGCATCTCCTCGGTTCCGGTGGCGGAGCGTAGATCGTTGGCGAACATCGCCAAGGCTTCGTGCCACATTGCGCCGGAGTTTGCGCTGTCACTGCTCACAGGCGAGGCGGGGGGGCGGCTCAGGCCAGGCCGCCGGTATCGCATCGGCCGGACTCACATCAGCTCAGGCATCCACTGTCCATCACCTCGGCTTGTCTGAGCGCGCTAGGCGCTGCCAGGGTCCGGAGCAGCTAAAACCGCAATATCCTGTGCCCGTGGGCACATTGGCGGACGATTGTCCTATTAAGGACACTACGCTTAATTCGGCGCATCTACAAGCCGTGATAGGGCCGGCTAAAGTTAACCTTTACCGAGCCCTTTCCCCGTTCCAAAACGAATTTCGGACCTCCGATTCAAGGCAGCGCGGGCCGCCCGCATGGCAGCATGAGCGGGGTGACACCGGTGAGCGACGGCCGTGCGCGCCCCGCACGGCCGGGTGACTATGACTCCATCGCGGCCGTGATCGACGCGTGGTGGGGCCGTCCGGTCCTCGCGGCGCTACCCAGGCTGTTCCTCGACCACTTCCACGGCACCAGCCTGGTGATCGACGGACCTGACGGGCTGGTGGCGTTCCTGATCGGCATGCTGTCGCCTTCCGAGCCTGAGCGGGCCTACATCCACTTCGTCGGGGTGGCCCCCGGAGCGCGGGGCCATGGCCTGGGCGGCGCGCTGTACCAGGACTTCTTCACCCTCGCCCGGGCCGATGGGCGCCGGGTGGTCAGCGCGGTCACCGCCCCCATTAACAGCGGCTCCATCCGTTTTCACCGGTCGATGGGCTTCACCGTGGCCGGACCGGTGGCGGACTACAACGGCCCGGGAATCGATCTCGTTGTCTTCGAGCGTCCGCTCTAGCGCCTGCTCTGACGCCACCAGCTTCGTGGTGGCGTCAGGTATCTGGGCTCAGTCATCCGCGGCCTGGCCTGCCTCGCTGGTCATCCCGAGCAGTTCGATGAAGCGGCCGATCATCATGTCGCGCCCCTTGGCCTGAGCGACGAATTCGGCAGTGACGAGATCGTCGCTGCCGGCCCGCTGACCCGAACCGCCCTCCGGCCCGATCGGCACGATGATGGAAGGCTGCGACGGCTCGTAGGCGGTGAGGTCACCATCCCCGGCGATGAGCGCCCGGATGTTGGCCGCTACGAGCTGGGCCTGCCGCATGGCTATGCCGGCCATCTTATGGTCGGCGGCCGCGACGTCGCCGATGGCGAAGACAGTGTCCTGGCCCGCCACCCGCAAGTAAGGCGTGACCTCAACGAAGCCGTCTGCCCGGCGGGCGGCGGCCAGGCCGGCGGCGAGGTAGTCGCTGACCGGGACGACCCCGTAGCAGCGGAACCAGATGTCGGCGGTCACCTCGCGACCGGATTCGGTGACGACGGTGAACGTCTGCCCGGCGCCGGGTGGCGTCGGCGGCCCTTCCCGTAGCGGGCTGGCGAGCAGCACTTCCACTCCGATGTCGCGGAGCTGGCGGCGCAACTCGGCCTTCAGCTCGGGCCGGAACCGTGCTCCGAGGACATCGTCAGCAACGTCGAGGAGAGTCACGTGCTTATCTGGCCAGACCGCCTTGATCTCGCCGGCCAGCTCGATACCGACCGGCCCCGCGCCGAGCAGCAGCACCCGCTGCGCCGCGGCGAGCGCGGCGTGGGCGCCGTGGACTTTGCCATGGGCGGCCGCGGTGCTGTCAACGTCGCTCTTGGCCGGGAACGGGTAGTCCGACCCGGTCGCCAGCACGATGTAGTCGGCCCGGATCTCCTCGCCGGAGGCCAGCGTCACCCGGCCTGCGTCGACCTTCACGGCCCGGTCGCGGACGACCCGGCCGTGGCCGAGCAGCCCGTCGTAGGGGAGGTAAATCCGCGCCAGCCAGGACGGGTCCGTCAGCGCACGGAGGGCGGCGACGTTGTGCACGAAGGCATCCTTCGGCTCCACGAGCACGACGTCGGCCACCTCGTCGAGGGCCTTGGCCGCGCTTATCCCGCCGTAGCCACCCCCAATGACCACAACGGTCGGCTTTGCCCCGGAAGGCTGGCTCATCGGAACTCCAGTTGACGTCGTCAGTTGAACAGCCGAAACGCTGTATGGCAGATAGTATTCAGCACAGAGCATCTGGCCGGCAAATCTTCGTTGATACCACTGATCGAAGGTAAGCTGCATCGCATGAACGCTGCTCCCCGGCCTGATGCCGACTTCCGGCGCGATCAGGGATCCGCGTGCGGCGGCGTGCTGAGAAACGACCTCGGCTGGGCGCTTGGCGCGGTCTTCCGTTCCTATGTGAAAGCCGCGAACGCCGCGTTCGCGGATGTGCCAGGGGGTCCCCGCGGCTACCAGGTACTCGCGGCGGCCACCCGCGGCGAGCCGGAGAGCCAGCTGGCCCTGGCCCAGCATCTCGGGGTCGACCGCACGGTGATGACCTACCTGCTGGACGACCTCGAGGGTGCCGGGCTCATCGAACGGCGCCCGGACCCAGCCGATCGTCGCGCCCGGCGCATCGTGGCGACCACGCGAGGGCGTGAGCTGCTTGACGAGCTCGACCAGCGGTTGCGGGCCGCCGAACAGCTCGTGCTGGCAGGCCTGGCCACCGCTGAGGACCGGCAGACGTTCCGCGTGTTGCTCCGGCAGCTCGCGACGCATGCCAACGCCCTCGACCCGGTCCGGACTGCCTGCGACGTCGTCCAGCGCGTCAGCTGATTACATCGGGTCCATGCGAAACCGTAGACGGCGCTGAGCCCGTCCCGCTACGATCTCACGCTATGTAGTTTAGTAACTACCATAAG
This sequence comes from Streptosporangiaceae bacterium, assembly GCA_033854735.1. GTDB lineage: Bacteria > Actinomycetota > Actinomycetes > Streptosporangiales > Streptosporangiaceae > JAWWPY01. The sequence continues at coordinate 50,944 of JAWWPY010000385.1, forward strand.
TGGCCCAACGAAAAGCGCTGCTGGTCACGCATGCCCGGAGGGGGGTCGCGGGGTGCTTCCGGAACCCGGCGAGTCCGCAGCTGTCCCGGAGGGCACCTCTGCCTCCGGCGCTACTGCTTTCGCGGACGCTGCTCCCTTCGCGGACGCTGCTCCCTTCGGGGACGCTGCTCCCTTCGCGGACGCTGCCCCCTTCACGGACACCGCTCCTCTTCCGGGAGCTGATCCCCTTCCGGGAAACCAGGGGGCGCCCCCGAACGCGGCCAGGCTCGCCCTCGTCGCCGGGCGTGACTCCCGTAGCGCCGCCCTGGTGGAACGCCTGTTGCGGGCATCCGTCCAGATCCTGCCCCAGGCTCGGGTGGCCGGCGACTTCGCGTTCACCCTGACCGGAACGCGTGATCCGGACGGCAACTGGCAGCTGATTCCGTCCGGGACCAGTCGCCGCTACGGGGCCATCGCCGCGCTCGGCCTGATGCGGCTCCCCCAGCGCGAACAGCGCACCGTGCTCGGCGGCGAGGACGGCCATGACTTCGTGGGACGCCTGGCCAGGCGGCTGGACCGGATGACCAATCTCGGTGACGTGGCCCTGCTGTGCTGGGCCGCAGCCGAGGCCGCGCACGGCGAACTGCCGCGCGCGCTGGACCGGCTGGCCGAGCTTGACCGGCGAGATACCCCGGTGGACGTGGTGGCGGCGGCGTGGGTGGTGACCGCGCTCGTCGCCACCCGGCCACTCATTGACGTCGAGCAGCACCTGTCCGCCGCGCGGGACCGCCTGCTGGCCGCCCGCAGCGAGGTTTATCCGCATGTCGCCGCCGGGGCCACCACCTGGTACCGCTCCCATGTGGGCAGCTTCGCCGACCAGGTGTACCCGGTCCAGGCGCTCGCGCGGCTGCACGCCAGCGCCGACGACCCCCGGGCGCTGGCCGCCGCGGAGTCGGTGGCCGCCGCGATCTGCCGTGCGCAGGGCCGGGCCGGGCAGTGGTGCTGGCACTACGACGCACGCACCGGCGGGGTCGTCAAGAGCTATCCCGTCCACAGCGTGCACCAGTATGCGATGGCGCCGATGGCACTGCTTGACCTCGCCGCGGCCGGCGGCCAGGCCTACCTTGAAGCGATCTGCCGTGGCCTGCGGTGGCTCGCGGGGCCGCCTGAGATCAGAGAGGACCTGATCCTAGATAAGCCGCCGGTCACCTGGCGGAAGGTGACCTGCGGCGACCGCCGGACGACCGTGCGCGGGATCCGGGCGCAGTCCGCCTGGCTGCGCCCAGGGATACGCCTGCCGGCCCTCAACCGGGTGCTGCGGCCCGGAACCGTCGATCACGAGTGCCGGCCGTATGAACTGGGGTGGCTCCTGATGGCATGGCTGCCTCCGATGGGGGGCTCAGCGGGTTGATGCGCCGAACACTGGGCGGGCGATCATGACCGCGGTCGTGGTGGCCGGCCTTGGCTACGTAGGCCTGCCACTGGCGATGCGGGCCGCGGAGGTGGGCCACCGGGTGGTCGGCTATGACATAGACGCCGGGCGAGTGAAGCGGCTAACGGCCGGGGAGTCGTATATCGAGGACGTGGCCTCCGCCCAGCTGGTGGCCGCGCTCGAGAGCGGGACATTCCGGCCGTCGTCGGATATCCGGGCCTGCGCTGGCTTCGACGTGGCGGTGATCACGGTGCCCACACCGTTGCAGGATGGCCTGCCCGATCTCACCTACATCGAGGCCGCCTCCCGCACGCTGGCCAGGTTCTTGCGGCCGGGTGCCACGGTGATCGTCGAGTCGACGTCGTATCCGGGCACGACCCAGGAGCAGGTGCTGCCCTGGCTGGAGGACGGGTCCGGGCTGATCGCGGGCACCGACTTCCACCTCGGCTACAGCCCGGAGCGGATCGACCCGGGGAATAGGAACTGGACGCTGGTCAGTACCCCGAAAATCGTGTCAGGAATCGATGCAGATTCACTCGCCGCGGTCCAGGACTTCTACCGCGACATCGTTGATCAGACCGTTCCGGTGTCCTCCCCGCGCGAGGCCGAGCTGGCCAAGATCATTGAGAACACCTTCAGGCACGTGAACATCGCCCTGGTGAACGAGCTCGCGATATTCGCCCATGGCCTCGGCATCAACGTGTGGGAGGCAATCGATGCGGCCTCCACCAAGCCGTTCGGGTTCATGCCGTTCACCCCCGGGCCTGGTGTGGGCGGACACTGCCTGCCCATCGACCCCTCCTACCTTTCGTGGCGGGTAGAGCGGGCACTCGGCCAGAGTTTCCGCTTCGTGGAACTGGCCAACGACATCAACAGCCACATGCCGGACTACGTGGTCCGCCGGCTCATGATGGCATTCAACACACGCCGCCGCCCGGTCAACGGAGCGCGCATCCTCCTGCTGGGGCTGGCCTACAAGAAGAACACTGGCGACGCGCGGGAGTCGCCAGCCATCCGGGTCGCACAGCTGCTGCGGGCCCTGGGGGCGGAAGTGCGGGCGGCCGACCCGCACGTCGTCGAGACCGCGGTCATCGGCACGGCGGCGGCACAGGTCGAGCCGACGCCCGATGAGATCTCCCGCGCCGACGCGGTGGTCCTGCTCACCGACCATGACGCCTTCGATGTCGAGAACATCAGCAAGCACGCCCGTTATGTCCTGGACTGCCGCCGGGTGCTGTCCGGAGACAACGTCGAAACCTTGTGAAGCCGGCTACCGCGGTCCTCAAGCATGATCACGGCATTTTTCTCAGTCCTCGTGCGGTCATTTCGCCTGAAAATTACCGTGATCACGCAAGGCCGGTCAGTCAGCGTGGCTCTCCGCGAGCCGCGCCGCGAACGCGGCCGCCTGCGCCCGGCGTTGCATGCCGAGCTTGGTGAGCACGGCTGACACGTAGTTTTTGGCGGTCTTCTCCGACAGGACCATGCGCTCGGCGATCTGCCGGTTCGTCAGGCCCTCGCCGATCAGCTCCAGGACCCGCTTCTCCTGATCGGTCAGAGCCGACAGGGGGTCCACACCCGCCATCCGCTCCCGCAGCCGCTCCATCACCCGCTGTGTCGATTGAGCGTCGAGCATCGACCCTCCATCGGCCACTGTGCGCACCGCGTTGACCAGGTCGGAGCCACAGGTCTGCTTCAGCACGTAGCCCGCGGCGCCAGCCATGATCGCACCGAGGAGCGCCTGGTCATCCCCATACGAGGTGAGCATCAGGCAGGCCGTCTCGGGAAGCGTGGAGCGGATCTCACGACAGACCGATACCCCGTCGCCGTCCGGCAGTCGCACGTCGAGCACCGCCACGTCCGGCCGCAGCGCAGGCATCCGGTTTATCGCCGACACCGCGGTCCCGGCCTCTCCGATCACTTCCATGTCCGGTTCGGCCTCCAGGAGATCCCGCAGGCCGCGACGGACGATCTCGTGATCGTCGAGGAGAAATACGGTGATCCGCCGCTTCTCGGAACCCGCCCGTCCGGCACCCGTCTCAACCGCGACCGCCTCTACCGCGACCGCCTCTACCCCAGCCGTCCCTACCCCAGCCGTCCCTACCCCAGCCGTCCCTACCGCGCTGGCCTGCCCGGCACCGGCCTGACCCAGGCCGGCCTGACCCACGCCGGCCGCCACCGTGCTGCCTTCAGCTGCGCTGATGCCGTTCATCTGCGGGCCCCTTCCCATGCTTGGCCGACGCTCCTGAGCGGCGACGAGAGACCTGCCTCCGGGGCACCCCCCAGTAGCTGCACTCTGATTAACTACTTGTTATCAATAAGCTACTCTTTGTAATGCGAATGTCGTTAAACAGGCGGCGCCGGGCCGGGGCGCATCGAGAGGGCTGACGCCGTGGTTGGGAGTTCAGTGGGCCCACGGGTTCTCGTCCTCGACGATGTCGAGGACCTGCGGATCCTGATCCGGCGCGCGCTCGTCACCCGCGGCTACCAGGTTGACGTCGCTGCCACGCTCGCGGAAGCGCGCGGGATGGACCCTGGCCGGTACGACGCGGTGCTCGTCGACGCCCACCTCGGCCATGAGCGAGGCCTGGACCTGGTGGAGGCCTTGCTGTCAGAAGATCCCTCCGCAGCCAAGCGGTGCCTGGTCATGAGCGGCGGTCTCCCCGAGCCGCTTCCGGACGGGGTCGCAAGCCTGGCCAAACCGTTCCAGATAGGCGAACTGGTCGACGCCGTGCATGCGCTGCATGACCCGGATTCCGCGCCGCCACCCGAAGGGGCCGCGGGCATCACCCCAGGTTCGCGCGCGCACCCCGCGGCGGCGATACCGACGGGCGGGAACCAGACGGCGGCCACTGAACCGCAGGCGTGGCAGCTGCTGCGCCTTACCCGCCGGCTTCGCGCGCGTGAACGCCATGAGCTTATCGACTTCCTGCACGACGGACCTATCCAGGAGCTGACCGCGGTCACCCTCGAACTACAGATGATCTCCCGTTCGGCGCCGGCCGCTCCTCACTTCGACGCGGTGATCAAGCAGCTGAACGCGGCGTCCGGGGCATTGCGCTGGCTGGTTGACGGGCCCTGGCAGTCCGACCAGCCTGAAACCCAGCTGGTCCCCAGCCTGCACGAGCGCAGCGCGTGGCTGCTCGCGGCGCCGCTCACCGTGGATGGCGACGAGCAAGCAGATCTGGTCGCGGCCGAGATACCCGTCATCGCCGACGTCGTCGAGCTGATGCTGCTCGGCATGGTGACCGCCAGCCCGCCAGCACATGCACACGTCGTGGTGCGAGCCGACCAGCGCCTCATCGAGATCGAGCTGACCCTTACCCCTGCCGCCGGAGAAGACCCGGCGATCGGCGACCCGGCGACGGCGCAGGCAGCGCTGACCACCCTGGCTTCGGCACTGGGAGCGTGCGCTCACGCCAGCCTGAGCGGACAGCGCTGGCAAGCCCAGCTCGCGCTGCCCAGGCAGCCTGCCGCGATGCCGGAGCAATCCAGCTTGCCCCGGGTGGTGAGGACGCGCCGGGCGTAGCCGGACTGAGTACGCAGAGGTAGTGTGTAATTACTTAAAGTCACAATACAATGAGCCTTGTCCGTAGCGGCCCCGGTCCACCTTCGTGCCGGGCGGCCGGGGCTCGGGTCGAAGGGGGAATCAGTGGCGCCTGAAGACATCTCCGCATCGCAAGAGTGGCCTGCAGAAGTCGCGGCCGGGGACTTGGCCGGGGTGCTGCGGGCCAGCGAGCAACGGTTCCGCCAGCAGTTCGGCCGCGTTCCGGTCGGCATGCTCGTGACCAGCCTGATCGCTGATCGGCCGAACGCCTACCTCGCGGTGAACGAGACGTTCTGCCAGCTGACTGGCTACACCCCGGCGGAACTGGGCCGGGCGGACTTCCTGGGGGATGTCCACCCCGATGACCAGCCTGCGCTCGAGATCCTGATCCACAGCGTCGTATCTGGCGAAACTGACCAGATCCAGGCGAACCTGCGCCTGGTCCGGGAGGACGGCGCCATCGTCTTCGTTCAGCTGACCGGATCTGCGATCCAGCCACCCGCCGGTGAGCGTTATCTGGCGATCTTCATCGAGGACACCAGCGCCGCGGAGCAGGCACGCGCCGAGATTGGACGGCTCGAACAGGAACTGCAGCAGTCGCGCCGCGCCGAGAACGTGGGGCAGCTCGTAGGCGGAATCGCGCATGACTTCAACAATCTGCTCACCGTGATCGGCAACTACGCGAGTCTGGTCCGCGACGAGGTGAGCGTCGCGGAGGCGACGGAGAGCGCGACCAGGTGGGAGCCCGTCCGCTGGGACGTAGAGCAGATAGAAGACGCGGCCGATCGCGCGAAGAGGCTGATAAAACACCTGCTGGCATTCGCCCGGCGGGAAGAGGGCAAGCCGGTACTGCTGGATTTCGGCCAGCTGATCAACGACGTCACCCGGCTGCTGCGCGAGATGCTGGGCGAGCGCGTCCCCCTCGTCACCCGGCAGGACGCGGGCCTGTGGCCGGTACAGGCCGATCCCGCGCTGCTCGAACAGGCGATCATGAATATCGCGGTGAACGCCCGCGACGCTATGCCGGCGGGCGGCCGGGTCACCATTGAGAGCACAAATATCGACACCGCCAAGTCCGTGCCTGACCGCCAGGACGGAGCCGACCTTGCCGAACTGCTCCCCGGGCGCTACGTCGAGCTCCGGATCACCGACACCGGCGCGGGCATGGACGCGGCGACCGCCGAGCGAGCCTTCGAGCCCTTCTTCACCACGAAGAGCGGAGACCAGGCGGCCGGGCTCGGCCTCTCCGCGGTCAGCAGATTCGCCGCGCGGGCGGGCGGCCGGGCGTGGCTGCGGTCGGCTCCAGACCAGGGGACCACCGTCACTGTGATACTGCCCGCCGCTCCCGGCTCCGGGTCCGGGGCGACCGGGTCGGCGGCCGCGCACCCTGGGAGTGCGCGAGAGTATGCCGGCGTGGTACTCGTGGTGGACGACGAGGCCGCGATCCGGGAGGTCGCGCACCGGGTGCTGACCAGCGCCGGTTACCGGGTCATCACGGCAGCAAACGGCCAGGATGCTCTGGACGTCCTTGAGGATCCGGGGACGCGCGCCGACGTGCTCCTGACCGATGTCGTCATGCCGGGCATGACGGGCGAGGCCTTTGCCGCGAGGGTCAAGACGATACGCCCTGACATCCGGGTGCTGTTCATGTCGGGATACCAGCGGCCCGGTGGTGGCGAGCCCGGTGGTGGCGAACATAGCGCGGGCACGGACGCCTGGCCCGAGTCCGGGACGCCGGTCATCGAGAAGCCCTTCACCCGGGCCGCGCTGCTGGCTAGGATCACCCAGGTACTGGCGGACGACGCCTACGCGGACCAGGTCGAGCAGCCGGAGCGGCACCTGGTGCGGGTCCGGCGCCGCCGGTAGCCGCGCCTCGCCAGGTCCGGCTGATCTACGACTACACGATCGGATTCGCGCTGAGCGACCGCACGCCCGCCAGCGGCGCCACTACCTGGCGCCGCCACCTGGCGCCGCCAGCGACGCCACTAGCCTGGCCGCCGCCGACGCTGCCGAACGCTCCCGGCCCCGCCCTTGATTGGCAGGCTGGCCTTTCCGGAAAGTCCCAGAGCCACTAGGCTGTTTTACAGTTGTCCCGGACCCCGGCAGCTCTCGAATTGCTTCTAGCTCCGGGAGGCTCGCAGGTGCATGTCGGCGGTTGCTGCCTTCCCCGCCGAGGCCTGGGCAACCCGCTCACTCGTTACCTAACTGCGTCCTCACTCGTTACCTAACTGCGCATGGGGCGGTCGCATCATCTTATGCGTCGTGAGTATCCCCGTTATGCGTCGTGAGCATCCACGCTGCTTGCAGCTATGTTTGCCGACGCCCTGATTAAACCCGGCCGGGCTGGGTAGCTTGCGAGCCGACCGGCCGCCCTGCGGCTTTTCCGAGCCTTAATTACTCTGCGCCACCGAACGGAAGGATTCTGGCCATGCTGGGTTACGTCGCAGCCGCTCTCTTCATCATCGCGTTCCTGATCAACGCCACGAACACCGCGACCGACGCGGTCTTCTCTGTCACCAGCCTGATGCTGGTCGGGCTGGCCTGCCTCGCCCTGCACCTCTCGGGCGTGGGCACGGGCTGGAGACCCCGGCGCCGGCGCTGACCGCGGATCACCATGGTCGCGGATCACGAAGCAGCCGTACTGTATATCACCCCTGTGGAATGTGGGTTTCGGAGGTAAGCAAATGAAAATTGGATCGCTGATACTCATCATCTGGCTGATCATTGGTGCCATAGCGGCCGGCCAGCGTCATTACTTCAACGGGTCCTACAACAGTTGCGTCAAGGTAGGAACGATCGCCCTGACGATTGTTGCTGGCCCCCTCAACTATGTCGGCGTGAACCCAAAGATCTCCTGCGTGGCACCGCAGCCGAGTAAGTAGCGCATCGCGTGCCATCCGCGCCGCCTGGGCTGCGCGGATGGCACGCGATCGATCTGGATGATGACGTTTGCGCTTTTCCGCTGTTTCCGCCGCGGGCCCGCGTGGGGTTAGCTGAAACTGACAAGCCAGATGGCAAGGTATCGCGATGCGGCGGCAGGGCTCAGCCCAGGCGGCGATCAGGCACCAGAACCGGCCATTAGCTAATTACAGCACGGGAGTCGGTTATGGAAGTTTACGCATTATGGGAGTTATCGCCGGGATCGCCGTCCGCGGCCTCCCGGGGGGCTCGCCATGTATGTCCTAGTACCGCTGCTTGCGCCGATCGTCTTGCTCGGCGTGATGGGCCTGGCGTGGGTGGAAGACCATCTGCTGCCGCCGGTCAGGCCTGTCGAGCCCGCCATCGATCCGCCCCGTCAGCCTGTGCTCTGATCCACGGCTAGCAGCCAGCCCAGTCTCTCGGACATGGCCCGTGCGCAGCCGACGATGGCGCGTACGTGGCCGGAATCGTCGGTCGCCCGCCACAGCACGGACCATGGATAGTAAGAGGCCGGCTCGGTGAGCGGTCGCCAGATGGTTCCGGGAAGTCCTGCGATGCATGACGAGGGCACGCAGTACAGGCAGCGCCCCTGGGCAACGAGATCGGCGGCCGCGCGGATGCTCTCGACGGTGCCTTCGTACACGGTAGGGGTGAAGCCAGCCGACCGGCACATCTCGATGGTGAACTGGTTGAACTCCGGAGCCCGCGCCTCCTCGGCGAGCAGCAGTGGTTCCTCGGCCAGGACCGCGACGGGGATGCCGTCCATCGCCGCGAACCGGTGCGTGCTGGCGACCATGACCCCCAGCGGGTCCCGGCGGAACAGTTGCGAGGCCACCTGCGGCGGGGCAAGTGCCGCCCGGCCGATGCCCACGTCCAGGCGGCCGTCCACGAGCTGCTGGAACTGCTCGGGCACCCCCGCCTCGACTTGGTGGATCACCAGGTCGGGGTAACGGGCCTGCACCTCGTGCAAAATCTGCGGCATCGAGTCGTAGCTGGCGTCGATAATGCCGACCCGCAGCGTGGGAGACGCGCCCATGGCGCTGCGGGCGATATCCGCGGACCGGACCACGTGAGCCAGGATCTGCCGCGCCTCGACCAGGAACGCTGCCCCGGCAGCGGTCAATGAGACATGGTGCGTGCTGCGTTCGAAGAGGCCGACCCCGAGCTCGCGCTCCAGCCGCTGTACCTGCTGGCTCAATGCTGACTGGACAATATGCTCCCTGGCGGCCGCCCGGCCGAAATGCAATTCTTCGGACAGAGTCACGAAATACCGCAACTGGCGTAGCTCCATTCCCGCCACCCCCTGCCTGTGAGCACCCTACTTCCGCCCCTCGGCCTGGGACAGGCCCATGCAGTTTCCGGGGGATTTGAGGTGATCAGTTCCGCTGATGGGCCCTGCTCACGTTGCTTATTTCCGGCGTGGCGGCCCTGGGATTTACTGAAGGTCTCTCAGCCCGGTCATATCCGGCATTTTCCGCACGCCGAGGAGAGCTTGCCATGATTTCCGGCCATCCCATGGCTGCGGACCCGGCCCCGATCAGCCCAAACGGGTCGGAACCGCACTGCGGGCACCTGGACGGGCTCACAGTGGCGACGCCGATGTCCGGTGGCTGCCGGGACTGCCTGCCTCACCAAGTGCGCCTGGCGAGCCTCTTGGTCTGCCTGACCTGCGGCTGGGTGGCATGTTCCGACGACTCGCCCGGCCGACACGCCAAGGCTCACTACGAAGAGACCGACCACCCGGTCGCCCGCGGCCTGGCCACGGGATCACGCTGGCGGTGGTGCTACGCCCACCAGCGCCGCGCCTGACCAGCCCTCGCGCCTGACCGGCGCCGCGCCTGACCGGGCCTGCGCCTGACCGGCCCCCGGGCCTGACCAGCCACTAGTGTGAAACTCAGCGGGCCGCATGCTTCCGGGGGCGATCATGGTCGGCCCTAGGCAGGCCGGACTGATGATGTCCCACCGGAGGCCCGCCGGATCAACACGCCCGCGTAGGTGACCCGCGCCGCGCCCTGGCCGCTCGCGGAGCCGGCTCTTTCCGGCGTGCCCGCCCCACGGACGTATCGATCCGATTTCGTTCCTGGACAGGACGGTTACGTGAGGGTTACCGTCAACAACGATACGATAGTAAAGTCAATTTCACACAGTGAGAGTATCGGCCGGAGTGCCCGGATGAACAACCTGCTGGTCGTCGAGGACCTGCGCGTCACCTATGGCGGCGTGATCGCCGTCGACGGTGTCAGCCTGGGCGTTTCCGAGGGCGAGATCGTCGGGCTGATCGGCCCCAACGGGGCTGGCAAGTCGTCTCTCATCGATGCACTGACGGGCTATCACCCGCCCTCCGCCGGGCAGGTGACCTTCGACGGGGCATCGATCAAGGGCGCGAGGCCGTACGCCATCGCGCGCCGGGGCCTGATCCGCACCTTCCAGTCGGTCGAACTGTTCGACGACCTGACCGTCGAGGAGAATCTGCTGGTCGCGGCCGAGCAGCCGTCATTCTTCACGGTCCTGCGGGACCTGGTCCTGCCGTCGCGGGGGCGGCGTAACGAGAACGTGGCCTGGGCCCAGGAAGCCTGCGGGCTGGACGATGTGGCCGACCGCCTGCCAAGCCAGCTGTCGCACGGCCGACGGAAGCTGGTCGGCGTGGCCAGGGCGCTGGCCATGCGCCCGCGGCTGGTTCTCATGGACGAGCCGGCCGCGGGACTGGACAACGACGAGAGCATCGCCTTTGGCGAGCGGGTCGCTGCGCTGCCGGGTCGCGGGGTGAGCGTGCTGCTCGTGGACCACGACATGGGCCTGGTGCTGAGCCTCTGCGACCGCATTGTCGTCATTGATTTCGGCCGCGTCATCGCGTCCGGGAGACCGGATGAGATCCGGGAGAGCCGCGAGGTCATCGAGGCCTATCTGGGGAGTCACGGTGGCGACCACGAGCGGATCTGAGCGTCTGAGGGTCGTAGAAGTCACTGGCCTCGACGCCGGGTACAACGGCAACCCGGTGGTCCGTGATCTGACCCTGCACGTCTTCGAGGCGGAGGTCGTCGCGCTGCTCGGGGCCAACGGCGCCGGCAAGACAACGACGCTGTCCACGATCGCCGGGCTGCAGCGGCCGATCGCCGGCTCCATCCGGATGGACAACAAGGACATCGCGGGGAAATCCGCGTACCGGCTGGCTCGTACCGGCCTCTCGCTGGTTCCTGAGGGCCGTGCGCTGTTCGCCGGCCTGACCGCGCGGGAGAACCTCCGGCTGAGCGCCGGGCGGGGCCGGGCCGCCAGCCGCGGCCACGACGAGGTGCTCGACCTGCTGCCGGAACTGCGCAAGTGCCTGGACCGTAAGGCTGGCCTGCTCTCCGGCGGCGAGCAGCAGATGCTCGCGGTCGGCCGCGCGATCGCCCGGCGCCCGCGCACACTGCTTATCGACGAGATGAGCCTCGGCCTGGCCCCGGTCGTGGTCGAGCGGCTGCTCCCGGTGCTCCGGCGAGTGGCCGATGAGCTTCGGACGGCGGTGCTCCTGGTGGAGCAGCACGTGGCCCTGGCACTGGAGATCGCCGACCGCGCCTACGTCCTGGCCCACGGGCGGCTGGTGCTCGAGAGCCCGGCGGCGCGGCTGCGAAACCGCCGCGAACTGCTGAAGGCCTGCTATCTCGGCGACCTGGACCAGGCCGCCCAGCTGGCCGGGGAATAACCGGCGCCGCGGGCCACAGACAGATTTCACCCCCGAAACAGCATGACCCGATTTAAAAAGAGGAGTCACGATGGCGGTTAACGTGGGGAGGGCGCGGCCGGCCGCAGTGCTGGCCGCGATGACAGCGTGCGGCCTGCTTGCGGTCGGCTGCGGGAGCAGCGGGAGCAGTTCTTCTTCTGCTTCGGCGTCGGCCAGCGCGACCCAGAGCGCGTCAGCGGCGTCCGTCCTGGGCGCGCCACATCCGGCCAGCGGCTCGCCGGTCGTGTTCGGCCTGCTGAACCTGCAGTCGGGACCGGTTACTTTCCCTGAGGTTTCCGGGGCGGAGCAGGCCGCTGCCCAGTACGTCAACGAGTACCTGGACGGCATCAACGGCCACCCCATCAAGATCGTGGTGTGCGCGACAGATGGCCAGCCTTCGACGTCCGCGCGCTGCGCCAACCAGCTCCTGAACGACCATCCGGTAGCGATCCTCGGCGGAGCCGACACCGGCGCGCCTGGCGCGATACCGGTATGGCAGCGGGCCAAGCTCGCCTACCTCGGCGGGGTGCCGTTCACCCCGGTCGAGTCGAACTACGTCAACGGCGTCATCTTCGACAGCGTCTCCAGTGGCGACAACTCGGCCGCGTCCGTGTACGCGAAGAAGACGCTGCACGCGACGACCGCGGCCATCATCTACACCTCGGACACGCAGGGCACCTCGGTCACCAATAACGTCATCGCGCCGACCATGAACCACGTCGGATTCACCAAGGTCACGAAGATCCCAGTGCCACCGACCGCCTCGGATGTCTCATCGGCAGTGGCGTCCGCTATCGGCACGCATCCGGATGTCGTCTACATCAACGACCCGAACTCCTGCCCCCAGGTGCTCAGCTCGCTGAAGCAACTGGGCAGCACGGCCAAGATCCTCGGCATCGACCCCTGCACCTCACCCGCTGCCATTGCCGCGGCCAACGGCGGCGCGAGCGGCATGTACTACGCCTCGCCGGTGCTCAGCCCGGACGCGGGAACCCAGGAGTCCAACCTGTACCTGGCCGCGCTCAAGAAGTACGCCTCGGCGAGCATCGCCCTCGACTCGCTCACCGCGATGGGCTTCGCGACGGTTATCAACGTCAGGACTGCGCTGGCCAGCTTCACCACGTCACAGCTGACCACCGCTAAGATCCTGGCCGCGTTCAGGGACGGGGGCAACCATCCCAACTTTATGGCCCACGCCTACACCTGCGACGGCAAGCAGCTGGCCGGGGCGGCGGCGGTCTGCAACGCCTACCAGCAGATCCGCCAGGTCCAGGGAACGAAGATCGTGGTGGCTGACCCGAGCTGGGTGACGGCGGGCTCCTACTACACAGGCTGATCGCAGACCGGGGCCCGCCTGGGCCGCGGGCCCCGGTCCCTACCCGCCGGAGAGGTGGACGAGGTGTCCACGTACCTGCTCTTCTTTCTGCTCGGGCTCGGCGGGGGATCGGTCTACGCGATCCTCGGACTCGGCCTGGTGCTCAAGTACCGCAGTGCGGGCGTGGTCGACTTTGCCCAGGGCGCAGTCGCCATGTATGGCGCGTATGTCTTCCTGGGCCTGCGCACGACAGGCGTTCTGGAACTCCCGTGGATCGTGCTTCCGCACCAGTTGACCCTGTCGTCGCGCGGACTCCCCGCGGCCGGGGCCCTGGCGATCACCCTGGTCTATGGCGCGATCCTGGGCCTGGTCCTCTACCTGCTGGTCTACCGGCCGCTGCTGCGCGCGGCCCCGCTCACGAAGGTGTGCGCCTCGGTCGGCGTGATGCTGGCCCTGCAGGCCATCGCCGTTCTCAACTTCGGCACGACGCCGAAATCCGCCCCCTCGGTCCTGCCCTCCGGGAGCTTCCTGCTGGCCGGGATCATCGTCCCGGTCAACCAGTTGTACCTGGCCGCCATCGTGATCATCCTGGCGGCGGCCCTGGCCATTGCCTACCGCTACTCCCATTTCGGGCTGGCGACCCGGGCGGGCGCGGAGAACGACGTCGGGGCCGCGCTGGTCGGCCTGTCCGCGAACCGGATCGCTGCACAGAACTGGGTCCTGGCCACCATGCTGGCGATGCTGTCCGGCGTCCTCATCTCACCGATCTCCTCGATCGACCCGACCTCCTACACCCTGTTCGTCGTGCCCGCGCTCGGGGCGGCGCTGATCGGCCGGTTCTCATCGTTCGGGATCACGGCGGCCGCGGGACTGCTCCTCGGCGTGGCGCAGTCGGAGATCGTCAAACTGCAGGTGGTGTTCACCTGGCTGCCCCAGCAGGGGCTGGGTGACGGAGTTCCCTTCCTGCTCATCCTCGTGGTGATGACGCTGAGCGCGGAGCGGATGCGGTCCCGCGGGCTGCAGGGCACCTGGCACAACCCGGCCATCGGGCGGCCGGCCCGGCCGGTCGCGACAGCGGTGCTCACGTTGGCCGCCGGGCTCGTCGCGATGTTCGTGCTCGACGGCTCGAACCGCTTCGCACTGATGGCCTCGGTGGTGGCGGTGTGCCTCTGCCTGTCGCTGGTGGTCCTCACCGGCTACGTCGGGCAGGTCTCGCTGGCCCAGATGTCCTTCGCCGGGATCGGCGCGTTCATGCTGAGCCACCTCAGCAGCAACTGGGGAATCCCGTTCCCGTTCTCGCTGCTGCTGGCGGCCGCGACCGCCGTCCCGGTCGGCATCCTCATCGGGCTGCCCGCGCTCAGGGTCCGCGGCGTGAACCTGGCGGTCATCACGCTCGCCGCGGCGGCCGCCATGGATGCGCTCGTGTTCAACCCGACCTGGTTCAGCGGCGGGCTGGCGGGCCGCAACGTCAAGCCACCGACCCTCTTCGGGCTGGACTTGGGCGTCGCGGCCGGCGGTTCCTACCCGAACGTGACCTTCGGCGTGCTGCTGCTGCTGATCGTCACGCTGGTGGGGCTGTCGGTGGCCCGGCTGCGGAACTCGGCGACCGGGCGCATGCTCATCGCCGTCCGCTCCAACGAACGAGCCGCCGCGGCCGCCGGGATCAGGGTCGCCCCGGCCAAGCTGTTCGCCTTCGCGCTCTCGGCTTTCATCGCCGGGCTGGCCGGCGGGCTGCTCGGCTACCTGCAGGGAAATGTCTCGGCGCCGACCTTCGCGGTCTTCACCTCACTGAGCCTGCTCGCGATCGCCTACGTGGCCGGAATCGGCCGTATCGCCGGCGCGGTGATCGCCGGCCTGATGTTTTCCTCGAACGGGTTCATGGTGAATTTCCTGAACGAGCATCTCAGCATCGGGCAGTACCAGACGATCGTCGCGGGGATCGCCCTCGCACTCACGGCGATCAAGAACCCGGACGGCGTGGCGAGCGAGCTGGCCAACGCGGCCCGGGGCCCGGGGAGGTGGCTCGGGGTGCTGCGTGATCGGGCGCTCCCGGCGAGGTCCGGCCGCCCCTCAGCCAACGAGGCGCTGGCTGACCTCCCCGATACCGTCAACGCGGCTGACTAGTTCCTGGCCTTACAGGCGGGCTGCTTCGGGCGCCGGTGTGCCGTGGCCCTCTTCCCAGGACACGATCTGGTTCCGTAGCACGCCGATGTGCTCGATCTCCGCCTCGACGACATCACCCGGCCGCAGGTAGAAGTCGAACGGGTTCGGCTGCACCGCCGCCACCCCGGAGATCGTTCCCGTAGTCAGGATGTCGCCCGCGCTGTATCCCTGCGGGGAGTGGTAGGCGACCAACTGGGGCATGGACAGCACCATCTGGCTGGTGTTGCCTTTCTGCCGGGTGTCGCCGTTGACCCGGAGTTCCATGGCCAGGCTGTGCGGGTCGGAGATCTCGTCAGCCGTCACGATCCAGGGCCCGATCGGGCAGAACGTGTCGATTGCCTTGCTGAATGAGAAGACCCCTGACTTCATTTCGCGGCGCTGGATATCGCGCGCCGTGATGTCGTTGAAGACGGTAAAGCCGGCGATATAGCCAGCCGCCTCATCGGCGGAGAAGAATTTGCCCGACTTGCCGATGATGATCGCAAGCTCCAGTTCGTAGTCCAGCTCACGGGTCAGGTGCTCGGGGTAGATGACCGCGTCGTCCGGGCCGATGATCGCGTCCACGTTCTGGAAGAACACGATGCCCTTGTGCACCGGGTGGGACCAGTTGACCTTCTGCAGCTCTTCGTGATGCTCGGTGAAGTTCCCCGCGGTGTGGAAGAACTTCTTCGGGACGATCGGGGCGCGCAGCCTGACGTCGGCGAGGGCGGGCCGCTCACCGGTCTCACCGACCGCCCCGCCGCGTTCGAAGTACTCGCGCATCGACTGGCAGTCCAGTTCGACCACCACATCGCCGTCGATCCGCCCCGTCCGGTGATCGTCAAACGTCACCAGCTTCATGGCCGCTCCCTTCGCGTTCGCCGCCCGGTGCTGGCCGCCCGGTGCTGGCCGCCCGGTGCCGGCCGCACGGTGCTGGCCGCACGGTGCTGGCCGCACGGTGCTGGCCGCAATGGTTCTCATATCCTGAAATCTACTATCACGGTGCGGTGACACGGAAGACCCGGAGCTGCAGGGCCAGGGTGGCGTAGTAGCCGACCAGGGTGGTGAGCTCGAACAGCGCGGCCGGGCCCAGCCACGCCACCACCTCGGAGTACTGGCTGTCGTCGAGATCGCCCGAGCGGGCCAGCACCCACGCCGCCCGGACGGCCGCGCGCTCAGCCGGATCCGCGAGATCCGGCTCCTGGCCGGCCCGGATAGCGGCGAGATCCTCCTCGCGGAGGCCGAGGAGCCGCCCGGCTGCCTCGTGTGCATGCTGCTCGAACCCGCTCTCCCAGGCCGCCGCGACAGCGAGAATGGCCAGCTCACGTGTCCTGCCGGGTAGGGTTCCCTGGTACCGGACGGCGGCGCCGAGGGCCTGCAGCGCCGCGCCGAGCGCCGGCTGCAGCAGCATCGCGTTGAACGGTCCCTCCAGCGCCCCGTCGCGATCCACCAGCTGGAAGGCTTGCCGTCCGCTGGCGCGCGGCCCTGCGGTGATCGCCGTATAGAGCCGCTTCTGATCCTCATCGAGAACCTCGGGGGGAAGTTTCGCCAGTCGCTCCATATCGGCCGCCTCAGTTCCCCTGGTGGCCGAGCAGCCGCGAGATCTCGCGGCAGGTCTCCAGCACCTTGGGCCTGAGCTCACGCGCGACGCGCTGCAGCGGCCAGTCACGGGACTGCAGGGCCAGGTTCGCGCCCGCGATGACCGTGCCGCTCTCGCCTCGCACCGGGGCGGCGACCGACCGCAGCCCGTAGGCGAGTTCCTCGTCCTGCATCGCCCAGCCCTGCGCGCGGATCGCGGCGAGCTCGGGGCGGAGCTCGTCGAGGCTCCGCTTCGCGTTCGGCCCCGCGTGGCCGGTGAACGAGTCAGCCGTGATGGCCCTCTCGAGTTCGGCGCCGCTGAGAAAGGCGAGCAGCAGCTTGCCGATCGAGGTATGCACGGCAGGCAGCCGCGAGCCGACCCGGATGTTCGCGGTGACGAGGTCGGAGTTCCGCAGCCGCACCAGGTACAGCACCTGGTCACCGGTCAGGACGGCGAGGTTCACCGTCTCCCCCGTCGCATTGGCCAGCTCCTGCAGCCGCGGTGTGGCCAGTTCGACCAGGTCCAGGCTGCGTAGCGCCGCGGTTCCGAGGGTCAGCACCCGTACACCGGGCCGGTACTCACCCGACGGCAGGTGCTCCAGGTAGCCCTCTGAGGTCAGCGTCATGACGATCCGGTACGCGGTAGGCAGCGGAAGCGAGACCTCCGTCGCGATGTCCGTGATCCGCCACGTGGGGCGTCGTTCCGAGAACACCGACAGTACCCGCAGCCCCTTGGCCAGGGCCTCGACCCGGTAGTCAGGCTGACTGGCCTGGCCGGCGCCGGCAGACTCGGGGGAACTAGCTGGCGGTGCGCCGCGGGCGCGCTGCGACCGCGCCGAGTTCGCTGACCCAGGCATGGTGATGTCTCCCTCAATCCTCAGGCTGCCAGGCTAAGGGGCCTTGGGCCGCACGGGGTCCTCAGGCGGCACCGGATCCTCAGGCGGCACCGGCGGCCGGATTATCTGGACAGCCGCGGCCACCGGCTCTATCGTCTGAGGGACGTAGTAAAATTGACTTTCACATCTCGAAAGTACCATAACGGACCCGCAGGCAGCAGGTAGTGGAGCGACCGCGCGTGAATGACTGGCTGGGAATGCGTGACCGTACGGTTCTCGTGGCTGGGGCGGGAGGGCTGGGCGGCGCGTGCGTGTTCGCGCTCGCGGACCTTGGCGCCAAGGTCCTGGCGGTCGACGTGGATCAGGCCCGGCTCGCCGACCTCGTGCAGCGGGTCGGCGAACGGGGCGGCCACCTCGAGGTAGCAGCCGCCGACCTGACCGATCCGGAGGCCTGCAGGCGCATCGTCAAGGAGGCGGCCGGGCGGCTTGGCTCCATCCAGGTCTTCCTGCATGCGGTGGGCCGGAACAACCGGCTGCCCATCCTGGACCTAGACGACGACGCGTGGTCGGACCTGGTCAGCCTGAACCTGTCCACCGCGTACTGGACCGGGCAGGCCGTCGGGCGGGAGATGTGCGCGGCCGGGTACGGGCGCATGATCTTCCTGTCCTCGGTGTCCGGCCTCCTCGCGCACGCCCACCACGCGCCCTACGCGGCGACCAAGGGCGGCCTCAACCAACTGGTCCGGGTCATGGCCAGGGAGTGGGCGCCGCGCGGTGTCACCGTGAACGCGGTCGCACCCGGATATATAGAGACCGATCTGACCAGGGACTATCTCGCACAGCCCAGCATCCGCGAAGATCTGGTCAGCCTCGTCCCGGCCGGCCGGCTCGGCACGTCCACCGAGGTCGCTGACGCGGTGTCCTTCCTGGCCTCCGATCGCGCGGCCTTCGTCACCGGCCACATCCTGTACGTCGACGGCGGACGAATCCTCATCTAGCCTTCCCTCGCCCTCATGGAGCCCGCGCATGCCAAATGAGACCGACACAGATCAGACCAACGCCCAGCCCCATCAGAGGGACGCACGGGCCAGCTTCCCGCGCCGGTTCACCGGACGCACCGTCCTCGTCACCGGGGCCGGGACAGGTTTCGGTGCCGAGATAGCGGTGCGTGCGGCGCAGGAAGGCGCGCGGGTGGTGGTGCACTACAACCGCTCACGCGAGGGCGCCGAGCAGACGGCCAAGCGGATCGAGCAGACCGGCAGCGATGCCGTGCTGGTCCAGGCGGACATCACCAGCTGGGACGAAATCCGGGCGCTCGCCGACGCCGCCTTCGCGGCGTTCGGGCGCCTCGACGTGGCGGTCAACAACGTCGGCGACGTGGCCCGCGACCAGATGTCGTGGCGCGACATCACCGAGGAGTCCATCGACCATGTGCTCGCCGTGGACATCAAGGGCACGCTCCTGTGTACCCAGGAATTCGGGTCCCGCATGCTCGCCCAGGAAGGCGGTGGCTGCATCATCAACATCGGCTCAACCGTGATCGTCAGGGGCAGCGCCCGGGCACCTCAGTACGCCGCGGCGAAGTACGGGATCCTCGGCATCACCAAGTCGTACGCCGCGGCCTTCGCGCCGGCCGTCCGCGTCAACACGTTCGCGCCGGGCTTCATCGAGACGCAGTCAACGCTGAACCGGAAGGACTGGAAGAGCGGGCGGGCGGAGACCCTGCGGTCCATGACCCCCCTGGGCCGCATCCCGAAACCCGAAGAGGTGGCCGGCACCGCCCTGTTCCTGGCGACCGACGACGCGTCGCACATGACCGGCGTGTACATGGTCGCGGACGGCGGCTTCAACATGGTCGGCGCCTGAGTCCCAGTGCCGCACACCCTGGACATCCCCCTGGACGAGGCCAGGGCCCTGATCGAGCGGGCCATCGACAAGGCCGAACATCTCGGCCTGCGCGGATCGGTGGCCGTCACCGGCGGCAGCGGCGTCCTCGTCTCGGCCTCCCGGATGGACGCCTCCGGCGCGGGTGGCATGGCCAGGGCCAGGTCGAAGGCCTGGATCGCGGCGACGCAGCAGGTCCCGAGCGCCGAGCACCTGAAGCGAATGACCACGATCGCCGCGCCGGTGGCGCAGGGGTTCGTAGCGTGCTCGCCGGAGGCGAACTTCCCCGGCGCGGGCGGAATGCCGATCCGCCGGGGAGCCGGGGTGAGCTCTGCAGGCCAGGTGATTGGGGGGATCGCGGCGTCGGGCGCGGCCGTCAGCCCTTTCTACCCGGACGGCACCGACCCGATGCAGATGATCGCGGATGGCCAGCCAGCCAACCCCGAGGACCTGGTGGTCCACTACGCGCTCGGGCTGCCTTACGCGGGCCAGCACGGGGATGATCATGAGCGCTGGCGGGCGGCCTTCGGGGACTGGCCGGACGGTGAGCCGGGCGGGCTGGGCCTGGCCGATGCGCCAGCAGCCAGCCGTCAGCACGAGCACCGCTGGGCGGTGACGCTCGCGGACCGGGTCATCACCGAAGCCGGACGGCGGGGTGCGGCGGTCGCGGTGGCCATCGTCGACCATCGCGGCGACCCCATCCAGCAGGACTGGATGAGCGGCGCCCCGACCGCCTCTGTCACCGTGGCGCAGGCCGTCGCGGCCGCCGCCGGGGCGTTCCAGTGCCGCAGCCGGGACCTGGGTTCCCTCTATCCGGGCGCCGCCATGTCCCAGCTCGCGGCCGCCCTTCCGTTCGCGATCCTGCCCGTGGCCGGGGGCCTGCCCGTCGAGGAAGGTGGCCGGGTCGTGGCCGGGCTCGGTGTCGCGGGCCGGGACCCGGACGTGGGCGAGGAGATCGCGTCCGCAGTCCTGGCCGCCCAGGACAGCGGATCGCGGAACAACAGATCACGAAACAACGGATAACCGCCCCATGCGAATCTGTGTGGTCGGGTGCGGGGCCATCGGCAGCCTGTTCGCCGCGCATCTCGGCCGCCTCCCCGAGGCCGAAGTCTGGGTGTTCGATGTCGCCGAGGCTCAGGTGCGGGCCATCAACGACGGCGGCCTCCGGCTGGCCGGGACCGGCCCGGTGACCTCCCGGGTCCGGGCGCGCACCGACAGCGGCGATATCCCGCCCTGCCAGCTCGGCATCGTGGCCACGAAATCGCGGCCCACGGGGTCCGCGATGGCGGCCACCGCACAGGTGTTCACCGACGCCGCGGTCTGCAGTGTGCAGAACGGCGTGGGCAACGAGGAAATCATCGCGCGGCACGTGCCCCGGGTCATCAGGGGAACGACAATCGTGGCCGGCCGCCTCCCCGCACCCGGTGTGGTGCACCTGGATGCTCCGGGAGACACCTGGATCGGGCCGTTCGAGCCGAAGCCCGCGTCCATGGACGAGGTGCGCCAGCTGGCCGGCCTGCTGACCCGCAGCGGCCTGCGCACCATCGCCCTGACGGACTCCCGCGGGGCGCAGTGGACCAAGCTGATCTTCAACGCGGCCACCAGCCCGGTGGCCGCGCTGACCGGCCTGACGATGGGCCAGCTCGGTGACGCAGCCGAGGCCCGCCAGCTGATCAGCGGGCTGGCGGCCGAGGGCTGCGCCGTGGCCGCCGCGCTTGGCATCACCCTGGACGATGATCCGATGGCGCTCATCGACGCCGCGGTCACCCATGCGCGCGGCCACCAGCCGAGCATGCTGCAGGACGCGCTGGCCCGGCGGCGCACGGAGATCGACGTCCTCAACGGCGGAATCGTCCGGGCAGCCCGGGAGACTGGCGTACCCACCCCCCTCAACCAGGCCGTAGTCGCCCTCATCGACGGCCTGGAACGCTCCTGGACCTAATCCCCCACCACTTTCCACGCGTTACGACCATGATCACGCCCGATATACACCGTTATGCGGGCACCTAACGCGTGCAAAGTGCGATCGTGCGACGCGTCCATGCCCGGACGGGGACCGCTGGCCGACACGTCGAACGCTTGTGCGATCAATCCGAGAAGTTGATCATGGTCACCGGTAGAGTGCGGGACCGTGAGGATGCCCCGTGCCTGAGTTGAGCCATGTGCCTGAGCTGAGCCGCGTGTCAGGGGTGAGCCCGGGGCCTGGGGCGAGCCGCGTGCCTGAGCTGACTGGGGCTGAGCTGACTGGGCCTGAGCTGACTGGGCCTGAGCTGACTGGGCCTGGATTGTCTGTGCCTGAGCTGACCTGCCTGGAAATCTGTGCTGGAGCCGGTGGTCAGTCACTGGGCCTGGAGCAGGCCGGCTTCGGTCATGCAGCCGCGGTGGAACTCGACCCGGACGCCTGCGCGACGCTGCGGCTGAACCGGCCCGAGTGGAACGTCGTGGAACTCGACGTTCACCGCTTCGACGGGGCCGGTTTCCGCGGCGTGGACCTGCTGGCCGGTGGCGTTCCATGCCCGCCGTTCTCGATCGCTGGCAAGCAGCTCGGCGCTGACGACGAGCGTGACCTGTTTCCTCAGGCCCTTCGCCTCGTCGAGGAGTGCGAGCCGACGGCGGTCATGCTTGAGAACGTCCGTGGCCTGTCGACCGCCCGCTTCGCCAGTTACCGCGAGCAGGTGCTCGGCCGGCTTCAGGATCTCGGTTACCAGACCGACTGGCAGGTGCTGAACGCCAGCGAGTTTGGTGTGCCGCAGTTGCGCCCGCGCTTCATTCTGGTCGCCATGAAGCCAGCGGCCTACGATCACTTTGAGTGGCCGCGCCCCATCAAAACGCCGCCCACCGTCGGCGAGACCTTGCGTGACATGATGGCCGCGGGGGGCTGGATGGGCGCCGACGCTTGGGCCAAGAAGGCCAACGGCATTGGCCCGACACTGGTCGGCGGTTCCCGCAAGCACGGTGGTCCCGATCTCGGCCCGACACGGGCCCGGGAGGCATGGCTCAAGCTGCGGGTCGACGGCAAGGGCCTGGCCGACGCACCACCCATGGCGACCCATTCCATCCACCACGTGCCGAGGCTGACCCTGCCCATGGCGGCCGCCATCCAGGGCTTCCCCGCCGACTGGCGCTTCTGGGGACGCAAAACGGCGGCCTACCGCCAGATAGGCAACGCGTTCCCGCCGCCCGTGGCGCTGGCGGTCGGCCACAGCATCAGCTCAGCCGTCATAGCGGCCCGTGAGATCTCGGCCGCCGATCCGCAGCGCCAGTGGGTGACTGGGCGCCGCGAGCCCGGCAGTCCTATCCGCGCGGCCTCCTAGACGGCCGGGGTGACGAGCCCGGATTCGTAGGCGAGCACGACGGCCTGAGTCCGGTCGCGGAGGTCCAGCTTGGCCAGGATCCGACCGACGTGGGTCTTGGTGGTCCGCTCGGCGATGACCAGGGCGTCGCTGATCTCGGCGTTGGACAGGCCGCGGGCGATCAGCCGCAGCATCTCGGTCTCCCGGCGGGTGAGTGCGCCGAGCGCGGCGGGCGGCGGGTCCGGGCGCGGACGCCGGGCAAAGCGGGCGATCAGCCGGCGGGTCAGCGGCGGGGCGAGCAGCGCGTCATCGGCCGCCACCACGCGGACCGCGTGGACCAACTCGACGGCGGGCGCGTCCTTGAGCACGAAACCGCTGGCCCCCGCGCGCAGCGCCTCGTACACGTAGTCGTCAAGGTCGAAGGTGGCCAGCATCAGCACCCGGGGCCGGGGCCGGCCGAGCGGGGCGCCCAGGATCTGGCGGGTCGCTTGCAGACCGTCCATGACCGGCATCTGCACGTCCACCAGGACGACGTCGGGCTCCAGTCGCCGCGCCTGGCTTACCGCGTCGGCACCGTCAGCGGCCTGGCCGACGACGGCCATGCCCGGCTGGGACGCGAGCACCGCGGCGAAGCCCTCCCGGACCATCGCCTGGTCGTCGGCGATCAGGCACCGAATGGTCATGTCACGTTCCACCGCGCCAACCCCGTGCCGCCAACCCCTGTGCCGTCAACCCCTGTGCCGTCAACCCCCGTGCCGCCAACCCCCGTGCCGTCAACCCCCGTGCCGTCAACCGCAAGGCCGCCCCTCCGCCAGGCATCCGTTTCATGATTCCAAGGTAGGCCGCCTGGGCCGTCAGGTCGTCCCCCTCACGGTGTCATACCCAGGTATGAGCTCGCCCTGCGCACGGGCCGCCATGCGTCCGTGGGATGACCACCGATTCGCTCGCTGGGGTGACGACGTGGTCCGGCTGACCAGACAGCCTTGACGGCAACTGCTACCTGGTAGCCGGACTGGCCTTCCTGGGGTACATCGGGGGCATTCAGTCCGGCAGGGTCCTGGGGAGTCCGAATCGGGGTAGCACGCTGTTGTCAAAGCGGGTCAGGGCGGAGACCTGGGTGCCCGCCAGGGTGAGCACCAGCAGCCCGTTCGCGTGGGCGACCCCGTCCCGCGGGTCGCGGACGTAAAAGCCGAACGCGGGCTGGCCGTTGGCCCTGGTCGCTATCAGCCGGTAGCCGCGGTCCTGCCAGACCGCCGTCAAGAACCGGCTCGCGAGCTCGCGGCCCTGGTACTCCAGCGGAAGCGGTGGCATGGTCAGCCACACGTCGTCGGTGAGCAGGGCAACCACATCATCAACGTCGCCGGCCTCGAAGGCCCGGGTGAACCGCTCGACGAGTTCCTGCTCGCTGGCGGAGTCCGGCGGCGGGGGCGGTTCCCGCTCCCACGACGGTGGGAGCCGGCGCTGCGAGGCGGCACGGGCGCGCTTGAGTGCGCTGGTCACCGACTCCTCGCTGCTGTCGAGCATGTCCGCCACCTCGCTGGCGTGGAAGCCGAGGACGTCACGCAGGATGAGGACGGCGCGCTGGCGGGGCGGCAGGAACTGCAGCGCCGTCACGAAGGCCAGCGAGATGGCTTCCCTGGCCTCATACCGGGCCTCAGGGCCGGGCCGGTGATCGGCGAGCCCCTCGAGGAGGACGTCCGGATAGGGCTCGAGCCACACCACTTCGCCCAGCCGGGTGGCCTCCGGCGGGTTAACCCCGGGTGGCCGCACGTCCGTCTGCGGGCGCCGCCTGCTCGATCGCCGTGCGTTCAGGCAGCGGCTCGTCGCGATCCGGTACAGCCAGGTCCGGATCGAGGCCCGTCCCTCGAAGCCGCCGAGGCCCTGCCAGGCCGCCAGCAGGGTCTCCTGCAGCGCGTCCTCGGCATCCGCCGCTGAACCGAGGATCCGGTAACAGTGCACCTGCAGCTCACGCCGGTGCGGATCAACGAGCTGGCCAAACGCCTCGCCGTCCCCGGCCCGGGCCCGGGAGATCAGATCCGTCGTCACCACGTCACCCTCCCATCACCTCTTCCTCTGGTTTCCGCCGCGGTCACCGGTATAGACACCGCCCGCGAAGCAAACTGGGCGCTCGCCTATCTAGTCCGCCGACCGGGTGCGCTGTCATCGCTTACCGCACCTGGGTTGGCAACTGCCGCCGATTGCTCATTCCGGATCGAACGAGAATGCGAAGCTTAACGTGGCCAGGTCTTCGCTACGCGGGCTTGCGGGCCACCCCGCCCCACAGGGCGGCGGCCGCCGACGACTCCAACTCAGATCGCGGCCGCCACTTGGAGAGCTGGACTACGCCGGGTTCCACCAGCTCGAGCCCATCGAAGAAGGTCGTGACCTGGGCATGGTCGCGAAGCACCAGGGGCTCGTCAAGCTGCCGCTCGTTGAGCGCGCGCGCGAACTCAGCCAGCTCTGGATAGATATCCGCGGTGAGATGATCTATCGCTAGGTAGCTGCCGCCCGGGACGGCCTGCATCAGCCTGCGGATGATCCCGTGCGGGTCGTACTGATCCCCGATGCTATGCAGGACGCCCAGCAGCAGGACAGCCATCGGCCGGGCGAAGTCCAGCGTCTCGGCGGCTTCGCTGAGGATTTTCTGCGGGTCACGCAGATCCGCGTCCAAGTAGGCGGTGACACCCTCCGCGCTGCTGGCCAGCAGCGCCTGGGCGTGCAGTAGCACGATCGGGTCGTTGTCCACATACACGACCCTGGCGTCCGGGGCGGCTAACTGCGCGACCTGATGCACGTTCTCGCCGGATGGCAGGCCGGCGCCGATGTCGAGAAACTGCCGGATCCCCGCCTCGACAGCAAGAAAATGCACGACCCGCCGCAGGAAGGCCCGGGCCGCGCGCGCGGACTCCGCCGTCTTCGGGAAGGCCTTGATCGCGGCCTCGGCGGCGATCCTGTCGGCCTCGAAATTGTCCTTGCCGCCGAGAAAGTAGTCATACACCCGCGCCGGATGCGGAACTGCCGTGTTGATTGCGGGGCTGTCCTGCCGGACTGGTTCATCGGCGGAGAAAGACTGGTCAGCCATGGCATCAGCATAACGGACACCCGGCCAGCCAAGGCTTTCTCCGGCCGGCCGGCACGGCGCCGCGAAGGCTTTCTCTGGCCGGTCGGCACGGCGCCGCGAACACTTTCGGGCCTAAAGACGCGGGCCGGATAAGACCTCAGCCGTCAGCGGTCCGGGACCAGGTCGGCCACGTCATTGTGCAGCTCAGCCATGGGCTGGTCGAACGTGGCGGGCCGCGGGGCGGCCGCGGCCCCGCTGAGAACTGCTTGCGCGGTGGCGCCGGCTGGCCCTCGCGGCGTGCCCGTCATGGCCATGTCAGCCGTCAGTCGGCGGCAGGATGCATCATGATGACCTTGGTTCCCGTGAAGATCTCCTCGTTGATGATAAAGATGAATCCGACGATATACAACACGGCGAGCGGCGTGAGGGCAAGCCATACCTTCCACTGCTGGCCGGCCGCCCGCTGCTGGGAGATCCAGCGCCGGACCGGCGGCAGCCTGAGAATGACTAGCGGGATACTGATGGAAACGGCCTGGTAGAAACGCTGATGGACGACGGGGTCGCCATCTCCATCCGCTGCGCCAAAGGGCGTGAATCCGTCGAGCAGCAACAGGTGGAGGACGATCATTCCCCAGATAACGTATGTCGTCCTCTGCAGCCGTTTCCAGTATCTCCCGAGCTTCCGCTGCGACGGGGTATTAGCCGTCGCCAGGAGCGGGAGGGCCAGGAGAATTACGAGGAGTCCGGCCACGAGGAAGCTGTGCCCGGCGAGCCGGCCGAATGCACCCCCGGCGAAGTCCGTCGTAATAGCTGCTGTGATCGCGTCCGCGATGCCTATGACCGCGAACATGATGCCGTACCACCGCCGGAGGGGAGCGATCCACCTCGCTCCGGTCAGGGTAATAATCGGTGTTATCGACACGGCCACGAAGAAACAGATCTCACCCCCCGTTCCCAGCACGTCGGCTTCCGTATTGGCCAGAACGTCCTTCGCGTTCAGCGACAGCCAGCCGCGCATGATGAAGATCAGCGGGACGAATGCGGGAATGCGCAGGAGGAATAGTGCAAGAGACTGCTTCTTGATAACGACGGCCGAGAATATGAGATCCTCGCCCATCCAGGTATCGACGGATCGAGACCTGGGAACCTGACTCGGAGGGCCGGCATCTGTATCAATTGTGGCCATCTGTGGCTTTCTCCTTCTGCAGTGCGCAGCACCGCTCCCAGTGCGGGTAATTTCAAACGCCGGCCCACTTACTTTGACTTGCTGGCCTTACCGCTTGGCTTGCTTGCTAGCGCCTTATGGTGCGCACCAGGCTGACCCGGGCCCTGATTCTCCGGAACACCGTTGCCAGACGTCGCGCCTGTCCCCGCCGACCGGAAGATAAAGAAACTGAATCCGTGCAGCCCAATCTCCGTGGCTGCGCCGGTAAGGCCAACCAGGACAAGGACCACGACAGCAGCCGCCATCTTGCGCCAGGCCCGAACCTGCCGACTCTTTGGCGTCGCTCCCGGCCGGGCGTTTGGTGTGCGCCTAGGGCTTATGCCCGGCCGGGCCCGTGGCCAGGTGGCCGGCCTGGCGGGGCTGGCGGGGCTGGCGGGCCTGGTGAGGTTTTCTGTGGCCTCCCGCCCGGGGCGGGACGCTGGCTCTGCGGTCGGCCTGGTGTGTGGCTCCGTGACCGGCTGGGCTGCTGGCTCCGTGACCGGCAGAGCCCCTGGCTCGGTCGCTGGTTTCGCGCGGATGGCGGGGGTTTCTATGACGTCCGCAGTCACCCCGGCAAGCTCGGCCGTCATCTTCGTCGCGGCCGCCCGCAGCTCGCCGGCCTCCCGCTCCGCCCTCCTGATTGTCGCGGCCTCCCGCTCCGCCCTCCTGATTGTCGTGACGGCCCGCTCAGCGGCGGACTGAGTTATCTCGGCGGCCTTGCGCGCAGCCGTCGTAACCACCTCGGCGGCTTGCTCGTGAGCCTCTGCGAGTACCCGCTCCGCCAGCGGGATTGAGTCTCTATTCCAGAGGTCCCCGACCTGCTGCCAGATGGGATCAGCCAGTTCGCCCGCCTGGTCCACTGCGAGCTGGCCGCCGAGGCCCGTCGCTCGCTCAGAACCGGTGGGGGGAGCTTGGGTTAGAACGGCCTGTGACCGGCCACCACCTGGGCCGCCCTCATAATGTGCCTGGGCAGCCGGGCTCGCAGCCCAGGCTTGGCCTGGCGTTCGGCCGCCGGGCGGGGCGGCTGGCGGCCGAGCTGGAGAGCCCCCGCGGAGGCCGCCAGTCATCGACTCAGGCCCAGCCGCCGGCGAAGCCGTCGGCGGAAAAGGATCGTGATGCAGCGCACGCGCCGGTTCCGGTCGTGGCTCGGCGGACCTGTTCCGAGCGGGGAACCCGGGGCCAGATGGATCGGCGGGCGCACCCAGAAGCTCGCGGAAGACTTCCCGGTAGTGGATCATGGCTTGCCGCAGGTGCTCCGTGGAGGCCGTACCCGCCCCGGCGGACTCGCTGATCTCCTCGGCGGCCCGGTAATGGCCGAGCGTCTTCGCGTGCTCGACTGACAAGTCGGCGAGGACCTGATCGCGATCATCCGTCGGGTAACCCCGCTCATTCATCACGTCGGCGACGAGTTTTTGCGATGCGGCGACCGCGTCCGCCGGCATGTCTGCGAACCGCTCCTGGAGGCTCGCCCACTGCCGGGAGTAGCCCGCGCGCGCCGAGTCTGTGAGCGGGCGTATGCCAAGATCCCGGACCCGGCGCTCTCGCTTGGTCAGCTCTGCCTCGACCTTGAGCTTGCTGTCGCGCTCGCCGACCAGCCGGTCGTATTCCGGGCCAAAGCGCAGCTGCAGCCGGCGGCGGCGGCGCGCTGCTGTCATCACACCCATTGCGAAACCCGCTACGACGACGGCCACGACGGCCACGATGATCCCCGCCGACATACAGGTCACCTGCTTTCAGGCCACGAACCCCCCACGCACTTCCCGGCACAAGCCACCACAAACACCCGCGCCCATATCACGCCGGCCAGAAGGCCCATGCACCTACCGATAACCACATGACCTGCGGGAACGCAGGGACCGGACCTCGGCCATCCCCGCCAAGCTGATCTATCGCGGCGTGTACATGGTGCTCGCCTACCTGACGCCATCACCGGTCATCGAGCTGAACCGCGCCGTCGCCGTCGGCATGGCGTACGGCCCGGCCCGCGGCCTGGAGATCGCCGACAAGCTGACGGACCGGCCAGCGCTGGCCGGCTATGCCCAGCTCCCGGCAGTGGGGGGCGATCTGGAGGAACCATGATCGCCAGAGTGTGGCGCGCCGTCATCCGCGCCGAACCCGCCGACATGCCCATGCCTTCGATCACCGACCAGTTTCGTCGCCCGCCGGTGGTGGTGCCAGGGATGCTTGGTCCGGCGAGGCTTCGCCGGACAGGCGCGCGGCCAGCAGTCGCAGCACCGTAACGGTCTCGATCAGCCGCTGCCGGTCCGGCGGGCTCAACGTGGCCAGCACATCGGTGAGCGCTTCACCCCAGGCGCGCTCCCGGCGATCGCGGGCGACGTACGCGTCGGGTGTGGGCTCCAGCCTGACCACGCGGCCGTCAATGGTGTCGGGGCGGCGCTGCAGCGTGCCGCGCGCGATGAGCGAGCGGATGGCCGTGCTGGCATTGCTCGGCTGCATGCCCAGCTCGTGGGCAACGTCGTTGACGCTGAGTCCCGGGCGGCGGGCCAGGAGTCGCATGACCTCGAGCTCCGATGCGGGCAGCGGGTCCTGGTGGGCCGCGGCGAGGCCGATGGTGCGAGGCAGCAGCCAGGCCAGGTCGTGCAGCACGACCGCCAGGTCGCGAGCGGCAGTGACATCGGCCGGGCCGTCCGCCGCTCGATCGGCCGGGGCGCCGGACGCGCCATCCGCTGTGCCGCCGGCTGCGTAGTCCGCGGCGCGGTGATCATGTGCCACGGCCGCTCCCTTGCGTCGGAGATGGCCTCATGATATCTCTACAGGTATATATATAATATTATATGTACTGGAGTGAGACTGATGCTGGCGACTTCCGCCATACCCGGATTCGCGGGCGAGGTGATCGCCCCCGACCACGACCGCTACGACGAATTCCGCCGGGTGTGGAACGCCATGCACGACCGGCGCCCGGCCGTGATCGCGAGGTGCGGGAGCGCGGCCGATGTCGCAGCCGCCATCGGCTACGCACGCGCCCACGCCCTGGTGATCGCCGTCAAAGGCGGCGGGCACAGCCTGCCGGGGTTCAGCACCTGCGACGGTGGCCTGGTCATCGACCTGCAGCCGATGAACGGCGTGTCGGTCGACCCGGTGGCCCGGCGTGCGATGGTCGGCGGCGGTGCGCTGCTCGGCGATGTCGACCGGGCGACCCAGGAACACGGGCTTGTCGTGCCGGCCGGGGTCATCTCGCATACCGGGGTCGCCGGGCTCACCCTGGGCGGTGGCGTGGGCAGGCTGATGCGCCGGTTCGGCCTCACCATCGACAGCCTCCAGTCAGCCGAGATCGTCACCGCCGACGGCCAGGTACTCAGGGCGGCCGAGGACTCCCACCCCGACCTGTTCTGGGCGATCCGCGGCGGCGGCGGCAATTTCGGCGTGGTGACCGCCTTCGAGTTCGCCCTGCACGAGCTTTCGGAACTGACGATCCTCGCCAGCTACCACCACATGGACGACGCACGCCGGGTGCTGAGCATGGCACAGCAGGTCATGTCCGATGGCGCGCCGGACGAACTGCTCTGGACGAGTTTCGTCCGAAAGGCACCGCCGCTGCCCTGGATGCCGACCGGGATCGTCGGCCGGCCGGGACTCATGTCGGTCATCGAGTGGTCAGGTGATCCGGAGACGGGCCGGAAACTGCTCGGCGAGTTCCGCGGTGAGCTCCGCCCGATTGCTGGTGATCTGGGGGGTGTTCCGTTTGGCCAGATTCAGACTGAGGGTGACGAGTTCTTCGGCCCAGGGCTGCTGTCCTACGTCAAGGCCACGTTCGCCGACGAGCTGACCGCTGAGCTGATCGACGTTCTCGCCGACCGGGGCCGGCGGCTGGGCTCGGAGGTGTCGCAGATCGAGGTGCTGAGCATGGGAGGCGCCATCCGGCGAGTCGCCCCGGATGCCACGGCGTTCCCGCACCGCAACGCGTCGTGGCTGATCAACGTCCCGGCGAGCTGGCGGTCCGCCGCGGACACCGACCGGGAGATCTCCTGGGTCCGGGGAACGTTCGCGGCGCTGCAGCCCGTCTGCTCGGGTGGCGCGTACGTCAACTTCATGGACGCCGACGAGCGGGCCAGCGGCCAGGTCGCCTACGGCGCCACGCTACGCCGCCTGCAGGCGGTCAAGGCCGTCTACGACGCAGGGAACATCTTCCGGCTGAACCAGAACATCGTCCCGCGGGCGGCGTCGTGACCGGGTGGCGTCAGGCCGGCCCGCTGACGCCAGCCGCCGAGGTACAGCAGCGGCTGTGGGACAGCGACCCGGGCGGCTGGGCACTGTTCGCCGAGCCGCACACCCAGCCGTTGTTCG
This sequence comes from Streptosporangiaceae bacterium, assembly GCA_033854735.1. GTDB lineage: Bacteria > Actinomycetota > Actinomycetes > Streptosporangiales > Streptosporangiaceae > JAWWPY01. The sequence continues at coordinate 82,139 of JAWWPY010000385.1, forward strand.
AGGCCTTGCTGGAGGTGACATCGGCTGGCGCCGGCACCCGCCTGCTGGACGTGGGGTGCGGCAGCGGCCTGATGATGGCCCTCGCCGGCCGCCGGGGAGCCGCCGTGACCGGCATCGACGTCGCACCAGGCCTGCTCACGGTGGCCAGCGGCCGGCTGCCGGACGCCGAGCTTTGGCTCGCGGACATGGAGCGGCTGCCCTTCCCCGACGAGTCCTTCGACGTGATCGTCGGAGTGAACTCGTTCCAGTTCGCGGGCGATCCGCTGGGCGCGCTCCGCGAGGCGGCCCGGGTCTGCCGGCCCGGCGGCGCGGTCGCGGTCAGCACCTTCGCCGAGCCGGAACGCTCCGAATCCACCGCCGTCCACCTGGCCATGTCGGCGCTCAGCCCGCCGGAGCGCCAGAGCGAGCACGAGCCGTACTCGCTGTCAGCCCCGGGGAACCTGGAGTTGGGCCTGGCCGCCGCGGGCCTGCGGGTCACCGGCATCGGCGAGGTCGAGTGCGAATGGCGATACGACACCCTGGCCGGTGCTCTCCGTGGGCTGCTGAGCTCGGCCGGGGGGGCGAGAGCGGCCCAGGACTCCAGCCGCGAGGCCGTCAGCGCGGCCATCGAGTCGGCGGTCATCCCGTTCACCGACCCGGCTTCCGGGATGATCAGCATGCGCAACGTCTTCCGCTGGGTCTGTGCCAGCAAACCCCGTGCCAGCAAACCCCTGGCCAGCACGCCCGGATAACCGGCCCGCACCGGGAAACCCCTCGGCTGGCCCTGGCCCTCGCCGGCCCCGGGAAAAATGACGCGCGGCAGGGGCCCGGCGGCTGAGATCATGCGCTGCGTGCCGAACAACGATCTCTGGTACGCGATGCCCGTCCTGCGCGGCCGCCGGATCCGGCTGGAGCCTTTGACGCTCGAGCACGCGCCCGGTTACCTGGCGGCGGCGGGAACCGGCGCGGAGGCGGCCGAGGTGTTCCGCTGGCTCAGCCCGCCGGGAGGCGCCCTGGCGCAGCCCGTTACCGTCGAGGATGCGACCCGCCACATCGCTCACGCGCTCGCCGCCCGCGCCCGGGGCGTCAGGCTGCCCTATGCGCAGCTTGACGCCGTCACGGGGCAGTTCGCGGGAACCACTTCCCTCTACGATCTGAACCCAGCCCTGCGGACCCTGGGCATCGGCCACACCTGGCTGGGCCAGCAATGGTGGCGCACCGGGCACAACACCGAGTCGAAGCTGCTCATCATGACCTTCGCCTTCGAGACGCTCGGCGCGGTCCGGGTCGTCTGGCATACCGACATCTTCAACACCCGATCGCAAGCCGCCATCGAGCGTCTCGGTGCGGTACGGGAGGGCCTGCTGCGCAAGCATCGCCTGCGCCGGGACGGTAGCTGGCGGGACACGGTGCAGTACGCCATGGTGGACGACGACTGGCCAGCGGCCAAGGACGAGCTGATCACGCGGCTGGCGGCGGAATAGCCGAGGCGCGGCGATCGGGGCCGCCACGAACTGGACGCGATAACCGGCGGCACCAGCAAGATCATCCCAAAGGCCCGTTGACGACCGAACGCCAGAAATCAAGTACTCCTGGAGTGGGCTGGTGGACCTCGATGGGGTGCCCGAACAGGCCGCCTCCGGAGAACCAGTCGGCCACGGCACCACCAGCCGAGGTCGTCAGCAGCGGGCAGCCGGCACCGGCCATGTGCTTTCGTTCGGACCGAAGGTCGTCGGTCGTCCAGGCCACGTGGCTCACCGAGCCATGCCGTACGCCCAGCGCATCCCGGAGGTCAGCTGGCTGCACTCGGTGCAGGACGTTCAGTTCAAGCAGCACCGGGCCCCAGCTGGTGAAGGCGGCACTGTGATCCAGCACGGCCACCTCGCCGCGGAACCGGAACTCCCCGAGGTCGACGTGCTCAAGCACCTGGAATGGGCCCACCCCCAGCAGCTGGGTGGCCTGCTCCATCGCGGCGTTCAGGTCGTTCACCCAGTACCCGATGTGGTGCAGTCCGCGGACTGCCGAGCGCGGCGCGATCATGGTGTCCCGCTGCCTTCCGCGCCGCCGCCCCAGGCCTGGATTTCCGGCATCAGCTCGGCGGCGAACAGGCGCATGCTCGCGTCGACGTGCCGCGGGTCCATACCCGGGTGGTGGAACTGGATCGCCATTTCGTCCATCGGAAGGTCCTGGTAGGCACTGAGGGCGTTCATGACCTGATCGGGCGTGCCGACCGCGAAGGGGACGCCGTAGATGGCCGCCTTGGGGTCGTTACGCAGTTCGCCGACCGGGGCCAGCGGCATCTGCATGCCGCGGCGGCGGTAGAACTCGACCCACCAGTGCAGGCCGCGCTCGGCCTCGTCCCATGCCTTGTCCCTGGTCGCAGCGACATGGACGGCGAGCGGGCCGGACAGCAGGCGGTAGTCAGCCCGGGTCCGGCCGGCCGCGCTCTGCGCCTCCAGGTACTTCGGGTAGAGCGGCGTGTGCACCATCGAGCCCAGGCTGTACCCGCGCTGGCCGGCCCGGACCAGGCTCTGCGGGCCGAGCGCGGCCATGTAGATCCGCGGGCCCGGCCGCTGCACCGGCTTGGTCGTCACCCGCACATTCCGGAACTGGAAGTACTTTCCATCGTGGGTGAACTCGTCGTTGGTGAAGCACTTCTCGATCACATCGAGGGCCTCGTAGGTGCGCCCGAACGACTCCTTGGGGTCGACGCCGAAGACTGCGCACTCGCCCGGCATCGGCCCGGCGCCGATCACCAGTTCCAGCCGGCCGCCAGACAGAATGTCCACGGTCGCCGCGTCCTCGGCGACCCGGATCGGGTTGTGCAAGGGCAGCAGCAGCACGTAAGTGCCCAGGCGGATCGAGCTTGTCCGTCCCGCTGCCGCGGCCAGCACCGGGAACTGGGACGGGTTGTGCTGGTCCTCGGCGAAATGATGCTCCGCGAGCCACCAGCTGCGGAATCCGAGCTGCTCGCCGGACACGGCCTCGTCGAGCACCTCCTGGTAGATGGTCGTGAGCGGCTGCGGGCTGTCCGGGTGGTTGCGGGCGGTCATAGCAAGGCCGACATCCATGGGTACTCCCCTGTGCTGTGAGCACTGTGCTGTGAACACTGTGCTGAGAACACTGTGCTGTGAAATTCTCGACTACTAAAATCGGATTCCGCTAGACGAATGTCAAGGTCTAGGCTACTCACCATGGGACGACTGTCCGGCAAGATCGCGCTCGTCACGGGCACGGCAGGCGGCATCGGCCGGGCCAGCGCCCTGACTCTCGCCCGCGAGGGCGCCCGGGTAGTGGGCTGCGACCTGCACCCGGCGGGTTCAGTTGAGACCGTCCGGCTGGCCCGCGAGGCCGGCGCCGAGATGACCGCGATGGCGCCGGTGGACCTTTCGTCGGAGGCCGGCGCCAATGGCTGGGCCGCGGACGCGGTCGCGATCTACGGCGGCGTGGACATCCTGGTCAACAACGCCTCGGCGATCCGCTTCGGCCCGATCAGCTCACTGTCGGTCGAGGACTGGTCGTTTACCATCCGTAACGAACTGGACATCGTCTTCCTGGTGACCCGCGCCGTCTGGCCGCACCTGGTCGCGCGCGGCGGCGGCTCCATTGTGAACATTGCGTCGATCTCCGCGACCCGGGGCGCCTTCTTCATGCCGCAGAACGCGCACGGCGCGGCGAAGGGCGGCGTGCTCTCGCTGACCTACCAGTTGGTGACCGAGGGCGGCCCGCACGGCATCCGGGTGAACGCGGTGAGCCCGGCCATGACCGCGACTCCGCAGACCGCGCCGCTGCTGGCCGCCCCGGACAGCCCGTTCGCCGCCGAACTGGCCCGCATCCCGCTGGGCCGCGTGGGCCAGCCGGAGGACGTAGCCAACGCCGTCCTGTTCCTGGCGTCTGACGAATCCGCGCACGTCAGCGGGGCCAACATCCCCGTGGATGGAGGATCGAGCGCAATTGGCTGACATTCCCTGGACCTCCCAGCCACCCAGACCCGCCGGAGGATCCATGTCACCATCACACTCGCCCCGCCACTTCACCGGCCAGTTCTTTCGCCGCGGCCAGGCCGGCTACGAGGATGCCCGAGTGGGCCGCGTCTTCAATGCCCGCCGGCCGGAGCGCTTCCCCGCGGCTGTGCTGCTGGCCGCGGACGAGGCCGATGTCGCGGCCGGCGTGCTGCTCGCCCGCGACGAGGGGCTACGGGTATCGGTGCGGGCCGGCGGTCATTCGTGGGCGGCCTGGAGCGTGCGTGATGACGCACTGCTCATCGACCTGGGAGCCATGCGGGACCTCCGCTATGACGCCGCGACCGGCATCGCCGCCGCGCGGCCCGCGGTCCGGGGTGGCACCGAACTGGAGCCGTTCCTGGCCGAGCGGGGCCGGGCCTTCCCCGCCGGGCACTGCGAGTCGGTCGGCCTGGGTGGCTACCTGCTTCAGGGCGGTCAGGGCTGGAACGGCCGGGCATGGGGCTGGGGCTGCGAGAACGTGGTAGCTATCGACGCGGTCGCCGCCGACGGCCGGCAGGTGCATGCCGACGACCATGAGAATGCCGATCTCTACTGGGCTGCGCGGGGAGCAGGTCCTGGCTTCCCGGCCGTGGTCACCACGTTTTACCTGCGCACCTATCCGCAGCCCCCGGCCATGCTCCAGGACACCTGGACATTCCGGCTCGACGACGCGGGCCCGCTGCTGGCGTGGCTGCACGAGGTCCTGCCGACGCTCGACGTGACGGTGGAGCCGGTGCTCGCCGCGACCAGGCTGCCCGACGTTCCCCTGGACCCGGGCGTCCGCCGCCCGGAGGGCACCGTGCTGCTCCTGCACACGACGGCCGCGGGGGACTCGGTGGCCCAGGTCGAGCAGCGGCTCGCCCCCCTGCAGGCCGGCCCGCTCACCGGCCGCAGCCTGGGCCACGTGCGCGGCCTCACGTCGATCGCGGAAGAGAACACGGCGCAGACCATGCAGAACCCCGAAGGCTACCGCTACCTGGCCGATTGCACCTGGACTGATGCGGCCGCGATTCAGATCGCGCCGACACTGCAGCGGATGTGGCAGGAACTGCCGACCGAGCATTCGTTCTCGATCTGGTACGGCTGGGCGCCGACCCGTCCGCTCCCGGACATGGCGTTCTCCCTGGAAGCCAACGTCTACCTCGCCACGTATGTGATCTTCACCGATCCGGGTGACGACGGCCGGTACGGCGACTGGATCCATTCCCGGACACGGGAGCTTGCGCAGGCCGGCTGCGGCGCGTACCTCGGGGACACCGACTTCAGGCGGCGCACTGACCGGTTCATGTCCGACGAGGCCTACCGCCGCCTCGGCGAAGTCCGCGCGAAGTGGGATCCGGACGGCACATTCTGCTCCTACCTGGCCACCGACGGCGCCCCGCTGAACCAGCACGCCTGAGCACTCCCGGCCGCAGCGGCACCGGAATGGGCATCGGTGTCGCTGGGGCGGCAGCGGTGTGGGCATTGGTGTCGTTGGGGGCAGCACCTGAGTGGCACTGGTGTCGTTAGATGCGCGGGCTAGCGCAGGATGAGGCCGCCGTCCACGCAGAGGGTCTGGCCGGTGAGTGCGGCGGCGGCGTCTGAGGCGAGGAAGCATACGGTGGCGGCCACGTCGCCGGGGACCAGCGTGCGCGGGAGGGCCTGACGGGAGCGGACGTCGTCGAACGCGGCTGGCGGCATGCCCGCCCGCGCGGCCGGCGTGGCGGTCAGCCCGGGGGCTACGCAGGTGACCGCGATGCCGTCGCCGCCCAGGCCGACGGCCAGCACCCGCGCCAGCGCGACGAGCGCTCCCTTGCTCGTGACGTAGGGCAGCATGTCCCCGGCCGGTGGGGACCAGATGGTGTCAGAGACGACGAAGATGATGCGGCCGAACCCCCGGGCGGCCATCCCCGGCGCGAACGCCTGGGCCAGCAGCAGGGCCGACTCCACGTTGACCGCCTGCACCCGCCGCCAGGTCGGCAGGTCCACACCGGCCAGGCCGGCCCGGTCGAACGCGGCGGCCGCGTGCACCAAGACGTCACAGCGGCCGTGCCGGGCCAGAACCGCGTCGGCGGCGGCGCGGACCTCGTCTTCGCAGGCCAGATCGACCGGCGGATCACCAGCCTGGTCGAGTGTGACCACGACATGGCCGGCGGCGGCGAGGGCCGCGGTGATGGCCCCGCCGATGGTGCCTGCCCCGCCGGTGATCACCGCCACCCGCCCGGCCGGCTGGCCGCCGTTCACTGGCGGGCCGCCTGGGCGGCGTCGGCGGCGCGGGTCACAGCGGCCGGGCGGATCACATCGGCCGGGCGGGTCACATCGGCCGGGCGGGTCACGGCGTCCGCCGGGCGGGTCACATCGTCGGCGGCGCGGGCCGCTGCCTCGCGGCCGGCGATGCGGCCGAAGACGATCGCGTCGGTGAGGCCGCCACCGTGCTCGATCAGGTGCCCCCAGACGAGACTCACCGCGCCCGCCGCGTAGAGACCCGGGACCGGCTGGCCGCCCGGGCGGACGACGCGAGCCCGCTCGTCGTGGCGGGGTCCCCCAGTGGTCCCGGCGACGCCCGGCCAGGTCTCGATCGCGTACAGCCGGCCGGTGTCGAGCGGCACCAGGGTGTCCGCGGACCGGCCGAACCGCAGGTCCTGGCCGGTCCGGGCGGCCCCGTTGTACTCGGCCAGCGTGCCCTCCAGGACACGGCGTTCGACGCCGATCTTCGCGGCCAGATCGGCCGGGCCATCCGCGGACGTGATCCAGCCCTGGTCCAGCTCAGCGGCGTTGTCAGCGCTCCAGGTGTAGTCGTTGGGCGTGCCGAGGAGCCCGTTGAGTGGCCCGGCCAGCCGGGTGGCCTCGTCGAAGATCGCCCAGGCCGGCAAGCGCGGCCGGTTGTCGTTGCGGGGAAAATAGGCGAGTAGCGCGCGTAGCCGGTCATGGACCTCGTAGCCGGTCTCGTCGGCGAACCGGCGGCCATCGGCATCCACGAAGAGGTAGCCGGGGGCGAAGAAGTCCACCGCGAACGGCGCCGGGAACTGCGGCGTCCGGAAGGCGAACCAGCCGAAGAATCCGTACATGTGCCACAGGTCGGCGCCCGCGGCCTGCGCCATGAGCAGCCCCGCGCCGGTGTTGGCCAGGCAGCCGACCGGCCAGGTCGGGCCGAGCGGCAGGTAGGCGTCCGTCAGGGAGGCGGCGGCCTCGAACCCGCCGCAGGCGAGGACCACGCCGCCGCGGGCGCTTACCGTGGTCTCGGTGCCGCCGCGCTCGATCACCAGGCCAGTTGCCGATCCCTGCTGGTCGAGGACGAGCCGGCACGCGGTGGTCTGGAAGCGAACCGGGATGCCGCGCTCGCGCACGGCCGCGTCCAGCAGGTGCCAGAGCGCCTCACCGCGCCGGCCGCCGCCACCGGCCGTGACGCGGTATCGGATGCTGCCGCCCGCCGGGAAATGCGGCCAGGACGGAAAGGACGCGGGCCGCCGGGCGGCCGGCGGGTGGAAGGCCACCGTCGACCCGCCCAGCGAGGTCAGCCACCGGTCAATCTCGTGCAGGCCGTTGGCGTAGGCCTCAAGCACCGGCCGGGCCGTCCGGCCGAAGCACAGTGCGTCGAGGTGATCCACGGCACTCGCCTCCGGCACATCGAACAGGAAGCCGCCGCTGTACAGCGCGTTCCCGCCGCCGTGGGCGGCGGCCTCGACGATGACGACGCTGGCGCCACCGTCGTGCGCGGCGATCGCGGCACACGCCCCGGCCGGGCCGTAGCCGGCGACGACGACGTCGTAGGTACTCGGATCCACGAAAGTGCCTTTCATCACCATGCGCCCGGCGGCCGCGAGGTCCCTGGGACTGGTTGACTGCCTTTATGCGATTGGATCATGTGGGTGTCAACGTCGCGGACCTGGCCGCCGCCGAGACCTGGTACAGCCAGGCCTTTTACCTCCAGCGTGAGCTGGAGGTCCGCATCGACGCCCTTGATCTCGACATCGTGATGCTCATCAGCGAGGAGTTCGGTTACCGGGTCGAGTTGCTGCACCGGCGCGGCTGCGGCCCAGGGCTCCGGGCGGAGAATCCGGCCGTGGCCGCGCTGACGGAGGGTTTTGGCCACATCGCCTTCGACGTCCCGGACCTCGACTCGGCCCACGTTCGCCTGGTGTCCATGGCCGCCCGCGAGGTCATGCCACCCCAGCCGTCGCCCGAGCCCGGGGTCCGGATGTCGTTCCTGGCCGACCCCGAGGGCAACCTGATCGAGTTGGTGGAGCGCCACCCCAGCTGACGCCATGACGGGCGAGGTCACCCGCGCGCGGGCTCGATCAGGAACCGCGCCGAGCGCTCGACGGCCCGGCGGGTGGCGGCGTCATCCAGTTCCGGGAACATGTGCCCCGCGCCCGGCACCAGCTCGACCGTGGCGGTGCCGCCGGCCGCGGTGAGCGCCTCGGCCAGCCGCTGGCTCTGCCGCGGCGGCACCAGTTCGTCGGCGGACCCATGCAGGAAAAGGAAAGGCGGCGCCCCGGCGTGGGCGAAGCGCACCGGGCTGGCCGCATCGGCCAGATCTGGGCGCTGGGTGAGAGGCGCGCCGATCAGCTGGGACTCGCGGGACTCGGGCCCGGGCTCCCCGGTCCCGCCGGCGTCCTCGATGTCGCCCGGCAAGGCGCTGAGGTCGGTAGGCGGATACCAGCACACCACGGCGGCGACGCCGGGACTGGTGAGCGCGTGCAGGGCGGCGAGGTGCCCGCCCGCGGATACCCCCCAGGCCACCGTGCGTGATGTCGTGATGCCGTGGTCGCCGCGGCGGGAGGCCAGGAACCGTGCGGCCGCGGCCACGTCGTCGCGCTGCGCCGGGAAGACCGCCTCGCCGCTCAGCCGGTAATCGATGCTCGCGACGGCCAGGCCCAGGGCCGCGACCTGCTCGAAGAATGACGGAGACCAGTTCTTCGCCCGGCCCGGGCCGTCGGCCCGGCCGCCGACCCGCCAGCCGCCGCCGTGCAGGTACAGGCAGAGCGCCTGAGCCGGCCGCGACGGCACATAGAGGTCAAGGGACAGCGGCCGGAAGCCCACCGGAGACGCGAAGATCACGTCCCGGTGCACGCTAACGGTCACTGGGCCTGCGCGGGCGTCCGTGCGCCGGCTGGCTCGCCGGATGACCCGCCCGGCCGCTTGTGGAAGCGCCCGCCCTGGATGATGTAGACCAGGTTGTCGCGGTCCTGGAGCACGCGCACGTCCTCGGCGGGGTTGCCCCGGACGACCAGGACGTCCGCCAGGTATCCCGGCGCCAGCAGGCCCAGTTCGTCGGCCATGTCCATGACCTGGCCGCCGAGCTTGGTCGCTGCCGTCAGCGCTTCAATCGGGGTGTAACCCAGGACCTCGACGAACAGCTGGAGATCGCGCGCGTTGCGCCCGATCGGGTTGTTCGGGAAACCGTAGTCGCCGCCGGGGAGGGCCCGGATCCCGCGCCTGCGGATCTCCGGGTAGATGCCCGCCATGGCTTCCAGCGCCGCCACCGACCCGATCTTCTCGGCCACCGCGCGGTCCATGCCGAACTCCGCGCCCTCATGCACGTTGGCGTAGATGATGCCGGGCGCCGGCGACACGAAGACCTGGTCCTTGACCGACTCCAGCAGGTCGAGGGCCTCCTCGTCGGCGTACGTGCAGTGATAGATGGACCGGAATCCGGCCTCAACGGCCACCTTGACTGACTCCGCCGACTGGGCGTGGCAGTTCAGCCAGACCCCCGACTCCCTGGCCTGCTGGCCGGCGGCGGTCGCCTCCTCCAGGGTGTACTGGGTGATCTGCGAGCCGCCGGGGGTGAACACATCGTCGTTGCTGAGCAGGAACTTCACGCTGTCGAAGCCCAGAGCGGCCTGCTCACGGACGAAGGCGCGGCAGGCCTCCGGCCCCTGCCACTCCGGCTCGACATGGCCATCGGGCCGGATCGGGTGGTTGTCCCGTTCCATGCTGGCGGCCCGCATCCTCGGGCCCGGGACGGCCCCGGCCCTGATCTTGTCGCGCAAGATGACCTCGGTCGGCATCGGCAGTATCGAGCCGGCCGAGTAGGCCGAGGTAAAGCCCGCGTCGAGGAGGATCGCCGCGTTCCGCTCCGCGCGGGCCAGTTCGCTGTCCAGACCGGAGATGTGATGGAAGAAGCTCACGTCGAGCGGAGGGTTGAACGACGGGTCAATGTGCCCGACGGCGGAGGGGAATGTGAGGTGGGCGTGCGATTCCACCAATCCCGGCATGACGGTGCAGCCCGTCGCGTCGACCACTTCATCCACGCCGTGTTCTTCCCGCCAGCCGGCCGTGACGGCGACCACGCGGTCACCGTCGAGTGTCACCTCGCCCGGCGCTGGCGGCGTCCCGCTGCCGTCGAACACCAGCCCGTTGGTGAAGACCGTCCGTCCCACGGCAGTGCTCCTCTATTTCGGCGTACTTTCACTAAATGATAGTCATTTTCTACCGGGTTTCCGTGAGTCTCGCCGCGCCCACGCAGTGTGTCAACGCTTTCCGCGCGAAATTGCCCCGGGGGTGGCCCAGCACACGGCCCTGACGCGTGGCCCGGGGTTGCTGATCAGCAGAAAAGCCAGAATCAGCAACGAAACGGCCAGCTCAGCGCCCGCCTCACCGCGCAGCCTGATCCGCCATGCAGGAATCCTCGGGGGATTCTGGGCGGCCCCGGTGGGTCGCAGGGCTATAGAGCGACTGGCCTGATATCCCTGGTCAATGCCAGTGCGGACCCGGTAGCCGGGTCCGCGGCGGTGGCGGGGGCCGAGGGGTCCCGCCGGGGAGGGGGAGTTGCCGTTTGTGCCGGATCCTGGTGGTCGATGACGAGCCGGACTTGCGCTTCATCATGCGGAGGATCTTCGAGCGGGCCGGGCATGAGGTGGTCGACGCGGGTCACGGGGCAGCCGCGCTGGCGTGCCTGCGCGACTCGCGCCCGGATCTGGTGGTGACGGACATGATGATGCCCGTGATGAACGGCCACGAGCTGATCCGCCGCCTGCGGGCCGACCCGGCCACCGCCCGGATCCCGATCCTCGCCGTGACCGGCAACGGGGAACTCGCCGGCGCCGCCGACGCGCTGCTGGCCAAGCCCTACCAACCAGACCAGATCCTGGCGGCGGCGAACGCCCTGATGGGAGAGGCGGGGGACTCAGCATGAGACGACTGGCCACCGGTGTTCCGGGCCTCGACGTGGTGCTGGGCGGGGGGCTCGAGCCCGGCTCAGTGACGGTGCTGGCCGGCGCGCCGGGCACCGGCAAGACAATCCTGGCCCAGCAGATCTGCTTCGCCAACGTCACCGCCGACCGCCGGGCCGTGTACTACACGACGCTCTCGGAGCCGCATTCCAAGCTGGTCAAGCACCTGGAGCCGTTCAGTTTTTTCGCACCCGAGGCACTGGGGCCGCAGGTGGAATACATCCACCTGGGTGATCTCATCCGCAACGACCAGCCCGGCCCGATGGAGCCGCTGGTCACCGAGGTGGTGCGGAAGACGATGGAGGAGGAGCCGGTCCTGGTGGTGATCGACAGCGCCAAGGCGCTGCGGGACTTCGCCGGGGACCGCGAACTGCGCCTGGCCTTCTACGATCTGACCAGCCGCCTGGCCCATACCGACGCCGCACTGCTGCTGCTCGGCGAGTACACGCCCGGGGAGATGGCGGCGGGCGTGGAGTTCTCTCTGGCCGACAGCATCATCCAGCTCGCGTATGAACCCCGCGAACCGGTCGACCGCCGCTGGGTCCGGGTGATCAAGATGCGCGGAACCCACCACCTGGAGGGCAAGCACACCTTCCGCATCACCACCGGCGGAGTCGCGGTCTTCCCCCGCATTGAGACCATCGACGCCGGCGAGGCAGCCGAGGTCACCGGCCGGATGGACAGCGGGATCGCCGACCTGGACGAGCTGATGGGCGGCGGGATCAGCTCCGGCGAGGCCACCGTCATCCTGGGACCCTCCGGCGCCGGCAAGACGATCTTCGGGCTGCGCTTCGTCGCCCAGGGCCTCACCCGGGGGGAACGGTGCCTGTACGTCACCTTCCAGGACACCTCCGACCAGCTCATCAAGATGGCGGCGGGGTTCGGCTGGGATCTCGGGCCAGCCCGGGCCAGCGGGCAGCTCATGGTGCGCCACGTTCCGCTGGGTGAACTGGACCTGGACATGCTCGCAACGCACATCCGCGAGGATCTCGCCGACGGCCGGGTGCAGCGCGTCGTGATCGACAGTCTGGCCGAGCTGGTCTTCGCCGCCCGTGAGGCAGAACGCTTCCCCGCCTACGCCCGCAGCCTGACCGGCCTGATCCGCGCGGCCGGCGCCTCACTGGTGATTACCAGCGAAACCACCACGCTCGGCCCGACCGCGGAGGCCGCCGGAGGAGTCACCTTCCTGTTCCACAACGTGATCCAGCTGCGCTACATCGAGCTGAGTTCCGCGACCGGCCGCGCCCTGAACATCGTCAAGATGCGCAACAGCAACCACCACAAGGACCTGTACCAGTTCGAGATCGGCGAATCAGGCCCGGTAATCGGCGACAAACTGGAAGGAGTCACCGGAGTGCTCGGCTGGAGCGCCCTGCGGGCCGCCAACACGATCGTGTGAACCAGAGCCGCCCGCTCACGGCATGATCATTTAGTTCGGTGAGCCGCCTCCATGGCCCGGAAGGCGGGCCAGCTCCAGCCGACCAGTTCGAAGATCTCCGGTGACTGGCTGCTCTCGAAACCGGCGACGCCTATGTAGTAGGCCCTGATCGGGTGGAGGCCGTCGGCCAGGGTGGAGGAGGTGAGTGCCGCTTGCCCGGTGCTGCCTAGGGTGAGCACACCGAGGAGCACCGACCCGTCGGTGAACGCCACCAGGCCGGTCGGGATGGCCGCACCGGTGCTGGCCGTCACCGCGGCGGTGAAGGTGACCGGCTGTGCGGCCGGGGAGGGGTTGGCCGAGGTCGTCAGGCTGGTGATGGTGCTGATAGGCGCATGGACGCTGGCCGGGACGGTGATCGTGTCAGAGTCCAGGGTCACGGCGGCGGTGCGGGCCAGCGCTCGGCCGTTCAGGGTGACCCCGGTAGTTACCGTGATGGACGCCATGGCCAGGATGTTTCCCTGCAGGGCGGAGTAGGTTCCGAGCGTCGCGGAGCTGCCGACCACCCAGTAGACGTTGGATGCCTGCGCGCCGTTGATGAGATTCACGCCGCTGGCGGACGCCGTGATGAGCGTGGATGCGGCCTGGAAGATGAAGATGGCGTTGGGGTCACCCTGAGCGTCGAGGGTCAGCGTTCCGGTGATCCCGAACGTGCCCGCAGGCGAGTTGTACACGCCCGGGGTCACGGTGGTCCCGCCCAGTTCCACCGGGATGGTGGCCGTGGCCCGGGCGGCGGCGGCGGCGGTGTACGCGGCGGTCAGGTCGTTCTGGGCTTGCAACGCGGCCCGGTCGGCGGCGTCGACGGTCCCGTTGACTTGTCCCGGCGGAAACCCTGTTATCGCTGTGCCCGGACTCAGCCCGAGACCGCCGTTGATCGTGGTAGGACCGGTGTTCGTGACCGTCGCGGCGGCGAGAACCGCGTAGTTGGCGGCGGTCCCCAGCGAGACTGGCACGGTGGCGGCGCTCGCGTCCACCGGCCCGGCCAGGCCGGCCAGGGCCGTCGTCGTGGCCGCCAGAGTCAGGGCCAGGACCATCCGCGATGGAGCGGTAATCCTGCAGATGGCGCCCGTGAGGCGAGTCGTGACCATAAGGCTTTCCCCCGTGGCGGTGCTACGTCAAGGCCGGGCCTTCCGGTCGCCTGCTAACTTATCGTGATTATCGGACAACGGAAAGTAGCAGGCGTTTTACCTGGGAAGCACGTGGGGCGACCTTGGCCTGTCCTCGCGCCGGAAAGCAGCTTCCAGGATGCGCGAATGCCCACTGGGGCCGTCCCATGGGGCGATTGGCCTTCGGAGCAACATTCGGAAACGCTAAAGAGAAATTGTAAAATCATTGCTATAGCTTTTAGGAGTCCCGGAGTCGATTACGGGCCGCCGCGTAGACGGGGTCGCCGGAGGCGTCGGTGTTCACCGGCACCGTGACGTTCACCGTCTCCTGCACCGACCCGCCCCCCGACCCGCTTCCCGAGGTGGCGGCCATCGCGTTCACGTCGATGCCCACCGTGCCGGCCGCGGGGACGGTCACAGTGGCCTGGCCGGCCGCGTTCACCGCGACCGTGGTGCCGGGGCATGCCCCGCCGGAGGCGGGGCCGTTGATGATGTTGCAGTAGGTCCCGGCGGCCAGCCCGGTGCTGAACGTCCCGGTGACCGGCGAACTCTCCGCGTTGATGGCGACCCACGCACTGGAGCCGCGGCTGAACGCGATGGCGTTACTGCCGTCGGTCCACCAGTTCGCCACCGGTGCCGGGCCAGCCGCGTTATGCCAGCCGACCATGCCGGCGATCGCTGGCCAGCGCTGTTCACATTCCCAGGTCCCGGTGCCGCAGGCCGGCGTGGCGATGGCGTTGCCGCCGGCGCCCGGCGGTCCCTGGTCGTAACTGGAGTAGGCGTAGTCGGACAGCACCTTCGGGGTGCCGTAGTCCCAGGCCAGCATGAACACGTTGGCCAGGGTGTACGTGGCCCCGCCCGAGTAGGAGAGCGCTCCGCCGGCGCGCTGCGTGTCCTGGTCATCGACGAATACGACCGCGTCAGTGCTCGGCACCATGCCCGCCGAGTTCCAGGACGGCCCGAAGTCACTGAGCGAAGCGAGCGTCCCCGAGGTGAACGCCTCGTCGAGGTCCCATCCGTAGCGGAACTCCAGCAGCGACCCCGTGCCCTCGTACTCCCCGGGGGGTGACCGGCTGCCCGGCCCCGTACTGGACATCCTGGTAGACGAAGACCTGCTTGGTGAGCAGCGCTTCGATCGCGGCGATGTCGGCTGGGTCCATCTCCTTGGCCGAGTCCCAGCGCAGCCCGTCCACCCCGAGCGCGATCAGGCTGTTCAGGTAGGCCGCCTGCTGGTCCCGCACGTAAGCCGATCCGGTGTCCAGGTCGGCCAGTCCGGACAGCTCGCAGTTCCACATCTGGGACTCGTCGTCCCAGTTGGTGATGGACGTGCGGCACGTGTGGAAGTCGGCCGCCGAGTACAGCGGCGGGTAGTCGTAGGCATCCGGGAAGGTCGTGCCGTGGTCGCCGACCCCACCGTTGCCCTGGGCGGTCATGTGGTTGAGCACGACATCGGCGTACACCTTGATCCCGGCGGCGTGGCACGCCGAAGAGGACGTTAAT
The DNA here is from genome assembly GCA_033854735.1 of Streptosporangiaceae bacterium. Lineage (GTDB taxonomy): Bacteria > Actinomycetota > Actinomycetes > Streptosporangiales > Streptosporangiaceae > JAWWPY01. The sequence continues at coordinate 97,320 of JAWWPY010000385.1, forward strand.
GAATCATTGACAGATTGTTAACAGATTATTTCTGCACTAACTTCTGGTCCGCCGTTTCAGCCAAACCTATGTTTGCAGGAAACCATTGTCCCGCCGCTGGGGGCGGATGGCTCTCGCTATCAGCATTCAGGCCACCAGCGCGAGAAGGGCACGTCATGAGGAACCCACGGAGATCACATGCTTTGCGGGGGCACGGCAGGATCATCACGCCGGGGTGGCGGCGCGGTACCGCATTAGCCGCCGCGGCAGTTACCACGGCGGCAGTTACCACGGCGGCGCTGACCGCTCTCGCACCCGCCGCACCTGCGCTCGCCGCGGGCGACGCTCCCGGCGCGCCAGGCGCCAACGCGACCTGGAACGAGTCGAACCTGCAGGGTTTCGCGGACTCGCTCGGCTCGGCGTCGAAGGTCTGGTACACGCTGGGCAACGGCGAGCTGGAGAACGTCTTCTACCCGCAGACCGACACGCCCAGCACGTTCGGCTTGCAGTACATCGTCACCGACGGCTCGACCTTCACCGATACGGAGACGGCGAACACCACTCACGCGATCTCCCTGGTAGATCCGACATCACTGGTCTGGCAGCAGGTGAACACCGCGACCAACGGCGACTTCACCATCACCAAGACGTATGTCGCTGATCCCTCCCGCTCGGTGGTCCTGGTCCAGACCACCTTCGCGAACCATACGTCAGCCGCGCTCCAGCTGTACGCCGACTACCTGCCGCAACTGAACAACGACGGCATGGGCAACACCGGCAGTACCGACACGACCAGCGGCGACCCGGTGGCCTCCAACGGCTCGGTGTCCAGCGCGCTCGCCGCGTCCACCGGCTTCTCCCAGACGACGACCGGCTACGTCGGCAGCTCAAGCGACGGCGCCGCGCTGCTCACCAGCAGCCACGCGCTGACCACGACATACTCGTCGGCATCGACCGCGGGGCACATCGTCCAGGTCGCGCAGATCCCGGTGGCGGCCAGCGGGTCGACCACCTTCACCCTGGCCCTCGCATTCGACTCCGCCCAGTCCGCCGCCGTCTCCGATGCCGCCGCGTCGCTGGCCGGGGGCTTTTCGTCGGCGGAGAGCTCATTCGAGTCTGGCTGGCACTCCTGGGTCGGCGGCCTGGCCCCCCCGCCCGCGTCGGTGACCGGCAGCAGCGCCCTGGAGGCGCAGTACTACGTATCGCTGATGGAGGTCAAGGCCGACGAGGACAAGACCTACACCGGCGGGTTCGTGGCCGCCCCGTCCGACCCGTGGGGCACGAGCGTGAGCGCGAACAGCGGAGGTGGCCACGGCTACCACGTGGTCTGGACCCGCGACGAGTACGAGATGGCCTCGGCGCTGCTCGCGGCCGGCGACACGGCTGACGCGAACGCCGCGCTCCAGTACATCTTCACTTACGAGGAGGAGTCGAGCGGCGCGGTCAAACAGAACTCATTCCTCAACGGAAACACAGTGTTCGGCTCACTTCAGATGGACGAGGTCGCCGACCCAATCATCCTGGCCTACCAGCTCGGTGCGACAAACTCGGCCGACTGGGGGCACATCCAGGCGCTGGCCAACTACCTGGTCTCCAATGGCCCGTACACACCGCAGGAGCGCTGGGAGGAGGCCAGCGGCTACTCGCCGGCCACTATGGCGGCGGAGATCGCGGGCCTGATCTGCGCGGCCTCGATCGCCGAGGCCAACGGCGCGACCAGCCTGGCCGCCAGCTACCAGTCGACCGCCCTGTCCTGGGCCGCCCAGGTGGACAGCAGGACGTACACCACCACGGGTTCCTACGGCAACGGCGACTATTTCCTGCGGATCACCCCAGATGGGAGCCCGAACTCCGGGGCCTCAATCGGCATCGCCAACGGCGGCGGCAGCCACGACGACCGCACCGTGGTCGACCCCAGCTTCCTCGAACTGGTCCGGCTGGGCATCAAGGCGGCGAACGCGACGGACATCACCAACACCATCACCGCCGTGGACTCCCAGATCAAGGTGACGACCCCCGAAGGGCCGGTCTGGCCCAGGTACAACTTCGACGGCTACGGCGAGACGTCCTCCGGCGCCGATTACACCGGATCAGGTGTCGGCAACCCGTGGCCAGTGCTGTCCGGCGAGCGCGGCGAGTACGACGTGGCCGCGGGCAACCTGACCGGGGCACAGTCCCTGCTGGCCACCATGGCCGGGGCGGCCAACTCCGGTGACCAGATCTCCGAGCAGGTGTGGGGCGGCTCGACGGGGACCGGAGGCTTCACCTTCGGCCAGCCGGACAATTCCGCTACCCCGCTGATGTGGGCCATGGCGCAGTACGTGCGGCTCGCGGTCGGCATCTCCGCGGGCCAGAACGTGGACACGCCGGCGGTCGTCACCCAGTGCGTTCAGCAGGGCAGCTGCCCGGCCGGCGGGTCGGGCGGCGGGTCGGTGCAGGAGACGGTGAATGTCACGGTGCCGGTGAACACCGACTCCTCCGGTGACACCGTGTACCTGGCCGGGAACCTGTCCGCGCTCGGCCTGGGCCAGCCCGACTGGGCTGCCAACGGCATCCCGATGACCCGGGTCACCGCCACCACCTGGACCGCCACCGTCACCGCGGCCGCGAACGCCACCCTGTCCTACAAGTACGACCTGGGCGGCACCTGGTCCAACGTCGAGAAGAACGCGAACTGCGCCGACATCAGCAACCGCAGCATGAGCGTCAGCGGCGGGACCGTCAGCGACACGGTCGCCAACTGGGGCGGGCCCAGTGCGTGCGGTGATTCCACCGCGGTCATCAACGTCACCGTGCCCGCCAGCACTCCTAGCGGGGACACCGTCTACCTGTCCGGCAACTACAACGTGCTCGGCACCGGCATCCCCTCCGCCGACAGCTGGATCGCCAGCGACTACCCGATGATCCAGACCGGGGCTGACACCTGGACGCTGACCATCACCGGCGTCCCGGTCGCCGCCTTCCAGTACAAATTCACCCTGGGCAACTGGAACACGGTCGAGGAAACGTCCGCGTGCGGCAACATGGCCAACCGCACCTTCGGCTTCAACACCGCCAACGTCAGCTACACCGCCACCGACACCGTCGCCACCTGGGCCGGCAGCGGCGGCTGCTAGCTAGCACAGAACGTGCCGCCGGCCGCCATCCCACACGGGCGGCCGGCGGCCCCACCCTCCCGCCCATACGGCCTGCGGCGACGGC
>JAWWPY010000386.1:0-4305 GCA_033854735.1 Streptosporangiaceae bacterium
GAAGGACCCGGTGTATCTCGGCAACCGCGCCGGGTGTGGTGCCCCAGATCCCCCGGAAGCTGGTGACAACGTCGAACGACGCCGGGTCCCACGGCAGGGCGTGCATATCGCCGACCCTGATGTCGCAATCAGGGTTCCGGTCCCGGGCCACCGCCACCAGCCTGGCCGAGGCGTCGATACCGGAGCAGGAAGCGCCGCGCAGGCGAGCCAGCTCGACAGCGAACCCGGACCCGCAAGCCACGTCGACCAGCCGGTCCCCGGCATCGACACCGAGCCGATGGTGCACAGCGACGTACTCCCGGCAGTTGCCCGGCTCGCTGAGTGTCGCGAAATCCACCACCTTACGGCCCCAGCCCTCGTCCACCAGCGCCCACGGGGGAGAGTCAGTACCCGGCCTCGCCATCGCCGCTCCTCTGCGCCGCCAGGACTCCCGCCGCGCTGTTGCCGGTCCGCCGGGCCGGCCGGCCGGCCCGCGCATGCCAGCGGGGCGGCATGGCTGGCAAGGCATGCCCGGACGGCATGACAGGCCCGGCTTAGGCAGGACGGACCGGCGTACAGGTGGAGGTTCCAGTCTGCGGTCAGTAGTTGTTTCTGCTGCTGTGGCCTGCCACGGGGGGCGGAAAGGTGCGGCGACGAGACCCGGGCGGGGCCGTGCCCGGGTGCAGCTTGTGGTGGTCCTGCCGTGTTCGGCGCGTCGCCTGCGGACGGCGTCGTGCCGCAAAACGCGGCGGCGACCGGTGAACTGGCCGGGTAACGACGTGCTGAGGGGGTCTGCTGCCTGATGGAGGCGTGTGGCCGCGCGGACCAGGCCGGCGATTGCCCGGGAGCGGCTGTGCTCCGGCCATGCGATCACTGTTGTCACGGCCGCGGCGTCCAGGACCGGCACGGCGGCGAGGTCGTGGCGCAGGTCAGCGCTCGCGGATTCGGGTATGACGGCAGTGGAACGGCCGAGCGCTATCAGCTGGAAGAGCTGCGTCAGGCTGCCGACCTCGGGGCCGGGTCCTTCGGGATAGGTGCCGTCGGGGCAGGGCCAGCGGGCCATCGGGAGTTCCGGCAGCGCGGTGACCTCGGACATGCGGAGGTGAGGCCGGCCGGCGAGCGGATGCGCGGCCGGCAGGATCGCGACTTGTCCCTCTGCGTGCAGGGTTTCGGTGTCGAGTCCGGTCGTCGAGTCGAATGGCAGGTGCAGCAAGGCCACGTCGGCCTGGCCGTCGGGCAGCGTTCGCTGCGGCTGGGACTCGCACAGGAGCAAGCCGACGGGGACAGCGCCCGGTTCGGCGGCATAGGCGTCCAGCAGTGTCGTCAGCAGCTCGCCGGAGGTCCCGGCCTTGGCCGCGAGGACGAGGCCGGGCTGGCCGGCCGCGGCCTGCCGGGTGCGCCGCTCGGCTGTGGTCAGCGCTGTGAGGATCGCCTGCCCCTCGGCCAGCAGCTCGGTCCCGGCTTCGGTGAGCGTGACCTTGCGGCTGGTGCGCTCCAGCAGCGTGACCCCTAGCTGCCGCTCAAGCTGGGCGATCGCTCGCGACAGCGGCGGCTGGGCGATTCTCAGGCGCTCGGCGGCCTTGCCGAAGTGCAGTTCCTCGGCGACAGCGACGAAGTACCGCAGCTCGCGTGACTCCACGGCCCCATCATAACGCCGATCGATACCCGGCAGGTATCACTGCGCTACCGAGATGGTGTTGGTGCCCGGTCTGCCCATAGCGATGATGGAGGCATGAGCGAACAGACGATTGCGCTGGTCACCGGCGCCAATAAGGGAATCGGGTACGCGATCGCAGCGGGGCTGGGCGCGCTCGGGTGGAGAGTCGGCGTCGGCGCCCGGGATGAGGGGCGGCGGGAGGACGCCGTGGCGAAGCTGCGCGCGGCCGGCGCTGACGCGTTCGGCGTGCCCTTGGACGTGACGGACGACGGGAGCGTGACGGCCGCCGCCCGGCTGATCGAGGAACGGACCAGGCGGCTCGACGTGCTGGTCAACAACGCCGGCGTCGCCGGCAGCTGGCCGGACGAGCCCACGACGGTCACCCCGGAAAGCATCCGGACCGTGGCGGAGGTCAACGTGATCGGCGTCGTCCGGGTCATCAACGCGATGCTGCCGCTGCTGCGCCGCTCGGCGCACCCGCGCATCGTCAACCAGTCCAGCCACGTCGCCTCCCTGACCTTGCAGACCACGCCGGGCGTCGACCTGGGCGGAATCAGCGGGGCCTACGCGCCATCCAAGACATTCCTGAACGCCGTCACCATCCAGTACGCCAAGGAACTGGCCGGCACCGGCATCCTGATCAACAGCGCCTGCCCCGGATACGTGGCGACCGACCTCAACAATTTCGCCGGAACCAGCACCCCGGAGCAAGGTGCGGCGGCCGCGATCCGGCTCGCGACCCTGCCCGACGACGGGCCTTCCGGCCAGCAGTTCGACGGGGACGGAGCCGTGCCCTGGTGACGTCTTCCGCTCGCCCGCGCCCAGATTCTTACGAAGACTCAGGCAATACCCGATGCCCCGGCTGCCTGCCCCTGACGCACCACAGCCGGCGCGGCAGCCAATCCCGGGGAAATCTTTCCGTATGACTGCCACCTGGTCCCCGCACGAGCTGCAGTGCATCGACACAGCCCGCGAACTGTACATCGCTGTCAAGCGTGCCGACGGAACCCTGCGCCGCTGGACGCCAATCTGGGTCGTGTGCGCCGGTACCCAGGTGTACGTCCGGACCTGGTACCGGCGCGACACCGGATGGTTCGGTCACGCACTGCGCTCGCGCCGAGCCCGTGTCCGCGTCCCGGGCCTGGAAGCTGACGTCACCATCGAGGACGTCGGCGAAGGCACAGCCGAACTCGGCGAAAGCATCGACACCGCTTACGGCACCAAATACGGAAGCGCCGGCAGCACATCCATGGTGACAGCCTCAGCCGCCACAACGACCCTGCGGCTCATCCCCGAGCCAGAAGCACAGCCCGCATGACAACCTCTCTCTCTCAGCAGCCATGACATCACTGCTCCCGAACAGGACACGAACATGAACAGCGGCACCCAGTAGATGATGCCGGCCAACGAGGTGCAGCCGAGCAATCCAATTCTGGGTGCCCCCTGAACATCCTCGGACAGCCTCGTGTCACGGCCCCGTCCGGGGCCGTGACACCGAATCCGACTCAGGTCGCCGTGTCGCCATCGTCGCCGGGGTCCTGGCCTGCCTCGGGGGTGCTGAGGGCGTCGGTGATGAGGTCGGCCGCCTCCCCGCCCGGCCAGGGAATGGCCGCGGCCAGGCGGTTGGCCGGGCCGCCACCGGCCACGCCCGGCCCGCGCACCACAGCGCGCACGCCAACCGCTGTTCGGTGCTGGCATGGCTCGGTTGCAGCAGCGCCGAACGGGATGCTCTGAGCATTGCCGTGCGACGGTCACGGGGGCATGCCAGAGCAGGGAGTTCTGCGCGCAGCCGCTCGTCTGATTGGCGCAGCGACAGACCACCCCGAATCGGCGATAGGCGCCGTCGGCTACCTCGGGGATCGCCCGTACGCCGTGACGCTGCGTTACAACGGCGACCGCGGCTGACGCCCGCCATGCTCCGGCTCGGGGCCCGGCCGGTGGTAGGCGCGAGGTGCTCGCCCAGAACAGGACGATACGGCGGGCCGAACCTCCTGCCGGCGTTCCTGGATGACCGGGACTGACCCCGCGGCCCGTCAAACCCGGCGCCAATCAGCCATCTGCGGGCAGGACCTCGGCTGTTCAACAAAAGACTCCGCCGCGTCGTACCGGCGTGCCATCGAGAGTCAGTCCCTGCGGCTGAGTGCCAACTTTCCACGCCCAGAACGACGGTCAACCGACGGTCAGGTGATCTTGAAGGTCACATCAGGTTGATCAGAAGACCGGCCGGCCTGACCTGCTACTTTGCGGAGCCCCCTTACGGAATCGAACCGTAGACCTTCTCCTTACCATGGAGACGCTCTGCCGACTGAGCTAAGGGGGCCTGTGTTTAGTTGTCTGACCTGGGGTTTCACGCCTCCGGCAGTAACTCAGGTCGTGCACAGCGGTCATACAACGTTGATCTGACTCAGCGCCCGAGACCAAGTCACCCGCCCCGGGCGCTAGAGAGCCTACCGCACCCCTGTGGTCGTGGCGTCTCGCCCTGGAGGCGTCGAACCTCTCCCAGCGCACGATCCACCTGCACCGACGATGGGGCCCCCACAACGAGGCGGTCGTCAACCTTTTGGCGCGAAGATGGCTTCTGGATCGGAAGGGGAAACGAGCCGTCCGCTGGCTATCCGGGACGCCCGGCTCCGTCCGGCAAGGGCTCCTGACTGCGAGGCCCTTGCCGG
>JAWWPY010000387.1:0-20538 GCA_033854735.1 Streptosporangiaceae bacterium
GTCAGGGGTCGGGGGAGTCGGTGCGGCCCTGCTGCTCGGCGAGGAACTGCTCGAACTGGGCGCCGAGTTCGTCGGCGGTCGGCATCCGCTCTTCGTCATCGGCCAGCAGGCCGTCGCGTCCGGCTCCCTCGGCGTAGGCGTCGTACTGGCGCTCCAGTGCCTGGACGACCTCGGTGATCTCCTCGGAGCCCTCGACCTGCCGGCGGATCTCCTCGTCGGTCTGCTCCGCGGCTTCGCGAAGCGCGTCGTCGGGCAGTTGCAGCCCGGTCGCCCGGGCCACCGAGTCGAGCAGGGTCACCGCGGCGGCGGGATAGGCCGCCTGGGCCAGGTAGTGCGGGACGTGTACCGCGAAACCGACGGCCGGGCGGTCTTCCTCACCCAGCCGGAACTCCAGCAACGCGGCCGCGCTGCCCGGTACCTGGAGCCGGTCCACCAGGGGAGGGTAGCCATCGGTCAGGCCGGTCCTGGTCCCGTGCGCGGTCACACCGAGCGGCCGGGTGTGCGGGGCGCCCATCGGGATGCCGTGGAATCCGACGGTGAGCCCGGTGCCCAGCCGCCGGGCCAGGTCACGCACGCCGGCCGTGAAGCTTTCCCACTCGTGGTCCGGTTCGGGCCCGTTCAGCAGCAGGAACGGCGTGCCGGCCGCGTCGCGGAGCAGGTGCATGGCCAGTTCCGGAGCGTCGTAGTGCTCCCAGTGCTCCCTCGCGAACGTCATGGGCGGCCTGCGCGACCGGTAGTCGATCAGGCGGTCCACGTCGAACCTGGCCACCTCCTGGTGCTCGAGCGCACCGAGCAGGTGCGTCGTGAGGAGCTTGCCTGCCGCGCCCGCGTCGATGAAGCCGTCGAGGTAGTACAGCAGGGCCGCCCCGTCAAGTTCCGGTACGTCTGGGCTCACCTCGTAGAGGTCTCCCGGATCTCGCACCATGATCACAGCCCTTCCAACGTGTTCCCGCCCGCTGTTAGTGACACCAACCATCAACGGCCAGTCATCCATCCCACACGGCGGGGAATGTTTGTGCCACACCGTACCGGTGCGGGCCGGTGTTACTCGACTTCGGCTGACCCGGTGAGCCGGAGCCGGCGCTGCGCACGCTGGTAGAACGTGGTGCGGCCGAGCCGGACCACGTTCGCGGCCCCGGGCAGCAGGGTGAGGTCGATCGTGTCGCCGGGGCACATGTGCCCGACCACGATGCCATCGGCTTCCACCGCCAGTTCGCTGCTGAGCTGCAGGACGCTGAGCGCCAGCTTCTCGCCGCTGGACAGGAACAGGGACCGGTTGAAGGCCGAGTGTGGGGCGACCGGGGTGACGAGCAGGCCCTCGGCCATGGGGGAGACGATGGGACCGCCGGCCGAGAAGCTGTAGGCGGTCGACCCGGTGGGGGTGGCCACGATCACGGCGTCGGCCGAGTAACGGACGAACGGATTCCCTTCCACCCACAGTTCGACGGCGGCGCTCGTGCCCTTGCCGGGGATCCGGGCCAGGTCGATGTCGTTGAAGGCCATAGTGTGCTGGCCCGAGAACGCCGCCGAGACCCCGGCGCGCGGCTCGGTCGTGAACTGGTGCTGGTCGATGGCGGACAGAGCATCGGGCAGTTCCGGCACGTCCACCTCGGCCAGGAAGCCGAGTCGGCCGAGGTTCACACCGAGCACCGGCGTTCCGGTCCCGAAGGCCAGCCGCATGGTCCGGAGCATGGTGCCGTCCCCGCCCAGGCTGACCAGCAGGTCGGCGCGCTCCGCCATGGCCTGCGGGGTGCACGTGGTGACATCGCCGGTGATCCGCTTGGTCTCGCCGTCCAGCCCGAGCACGGTCACGCCGCGATCCCGCGCCCAGTCGGTGATGGTGGCCATGGCCGGGGCGGAGTCCCGGCCCGGGTGCAGCACCAGCCCCACCACGCTCATCATGCCCACTGGCCCAGTCCCTTCACTCGCAGCCTCCTCATGACGCGATGTAGGCCCGCGCCCGGGCGGCCTTGACCGCGGCCGAGAGCGTGTCGATGTCGTAGGCGCCGTAGTGCCGCCGCCCGTTGATGAAGAACGTCGGGGTGCCCGACACCGTGCTCAGGTCGGCGGAGTCCACGTCCTCGGCGACCCGGGCCGCGCCGACATGCTTCATGAGGCTCTCGGTGAACTTGTCCTCATCAAGGCCCAGCTCCCGCGCGTAGCGGACCAGGTCCTGGGGCTTGAGCGCATCCTGGTGGGTGAACAGCAGGTCGTGCATGTCCCAGAATTTCCCGTGCTTCGCCGCGGCTTCGGTCGCCTCCGCCGCCAGCTGGGCGCGTGGGTGCACATCGGTGAGCGGGAGATGCCGCCACACGTACCGCACATCGCCGAAGTCGGCGAGCAGCGCGCGGACGGCAGGCTCCGCCTGGCCGCAGTAAGGACATTCAAAATCCCCATACTCAACGACAGTCACCGGCGACTCCCGTGGGCCGCGCAGGTGGTCACGATCGGGATCGACCGGTACGGCGAGGTCGGTGATGACTTCCGCGGTGCCGAGGAGCGCGCGCAGCTTCAGCGGCTTGGGCAGCATCTCGGTCACCCGGAAGACGAGCCAGGTGAGCCCGGATGAGCACAGCGCCGCGGACAGGACGCCGAGCTTGGCCTCCTCGAGCTGATCGCCGCTGAACGCCAGTGTGGCGATGAGCAGCGACACGGTGAAGCCGATCCCCGCGATCGCGCCTGCCCCGGTGACCGAGGCCCAGCCGACCGGGGGGCTGAGCCGGCCGTGGCTGAGCCGGGTGACCAGCCAGGTGGTGCCGGCGATGCCGAGCGGCTTGCCGACGACATAGCCGAGCAGGATGCCGAGCGTGATCGGCGAGGTGTAGGCCTTGGCCAGGAAGCTCATGCTGACCGTGACGCCCGCGTTGGACAGCGCGAAGAGCGGCACGATGACGTAGCTCGTCCACGGATGCAGGAACTGCTGCAGCCGCTCGTTGGGGGACAGGGCCAGGGAGAGCCCGGTGCTGGCCGACCGGGCCAGCTCCGGTGTCGGCTGCTCGCGGAACAGCCGGAACAGGTCCGTGGCCCGTTCCAGATCAGCCCGCGGGGCGGGGTAGGCGCAGGTCATCAGGCCGATCGCCAGACCCTCCACCACCGGGTCGATGCCTGACTTGAAGAGCGCGATCCACGCCGCCACCCCGAGCAGCCCGTAGAGGAGGCCGTTGCGGAGCGCGGCGCGCCGGATCACGAACACCACCCCGAGGATCACCAGCCCGATGAGAAGCGCGGGGACCTTGATGTGCCCGCTGTAGGCGAACGTGATGATCCCGAGCGCGACCAGGTCATCGACGACGGCGAAGGTGAGCAGGTAGGCGCGGAGGCGGTCGGGGAAGCGCGGGCCGACGAGGGCCAGCATGCCCAGCGCGAAGGCGGTGTCGGTGGACATGGCCGCGCCCCAGCCGCGGGCCGAAGGTTCGCCCGCGTTGGCGATGAGATAGATGGCGATCGGGACGATCATGCCGCCGACGCCGGCCAGCAGCGGCAGGGCGACCCGGCGCCGGTCGCGAAGTTCGCCCATGTCGAATTCGCGGCGCGCTTCGAGCCCGACCACGAGGAAGAAGAACGTCATCAGCCCGGAATTGATCCAGCCGTGCAGATCTTGCGCCACCCCGGCACCGCCCAGGCGGACCATCAGGTGCGTCCCCCACAGGGCGTCATAGGCGGAGGAGTCGATATTCACCCAGGCCAGCGCGATGACTGTGGCCGCGAGCAGCACTGCCGCGCTGCCGGTCTCGGTGCGCAGGAACTGCCGGAGCGGTGTCTCCAGGTTCCGTGCCCAGGCGGTGCGCTCGGAGAAGGGCGAAGCCGGCGTCGCGGGTTCAGCCATTCACCGATTCTCCCTTGCCGGCCGCCGCGGCCGCCTGCTGGCCGAGATGCGACTCGAGATGGCGCAGGACGTCCAGGTGATGGCTGGCCCACAGGACGAGGAGCGCCCCCCGGAGTTCGGACTCCTCGCCGCTGACGATCGCATCACGCACGCACTGCAGGAGCTGCCTGCGGCCATCGGGATCAGGGGGCTGCGGCCGGGGGACCGCCGTCCCGTTGACAATGGAGTCGCCGAGCGTGACATACCAGGAGCGCAGCGCCTGGATCTCCCGGTCGATGCTCACGCCGCACCGCGCGGCCCCGGACCATACGGGGTTCGGCGGCCCGGGGTTCGGCCCGGGGTCCGGCCGCACCGGGCTCCCGTTGCCGGCCGTGGTCCCCTCCAGCGTGATGGTCCTGCCGGTCTCCGCCATCGGGTCCAGTGCGGCCATCGACCGCCCGGCGCGCAGTACCCGTCCGGCGCCCGCGACGATCCTCCCCGCACTTTCCGGGTCCACCCGTTTCGCGGACCGCTCGGCCAGGTACTGGCGGAACGAGTCCTCGAGCTGGTGCACGGCGGCGGTGGCGGTGTCCCCGGCGTGGCCGGGATCACCGGCCTGGTCGCCGCCGGTCAGCCGCTCCGCGGCGGCCGCGAAGTAATCCGCGGCCCGCGAGTAGGCGACCGCGATGTTCTCCCGGAGCAGCCTCGCCGCACCGCGCGGCCAGAACACCAGGCCAACGCCCAGGCTGACGGCGAAGCCGATGGCGACGTCCTCGATCCGGATGAGCCCCACCTTCCAGCCCACCGGCTGGATGATGTTGAAGAGGATCAGGATGACGACGGTGAACGCGGCCTGGCCTGCCGCGAACGACACCGCCCGCGGAGCGTAGGCGGCGATCAGCACCGCCACCGGAAGGATGGCCCACAGCACCGTCTGGTTGCCGCCGACCGGGATGAGGATCGCCGCGCCGACGAGGATCCCGGCGGCCGTCCCGGCGAGCGCGCTCACGATGGTCCGGCCGGTGCCCAGCGCGTTCGAGCGCAGCACCGACAGCGTCCCGAGAACCACCCAGAAGGAGTGCTGGAGGCCGGATTTCTGGGCGATGAACACGGCGACGGCCAGCCCGGCCGCGCCGCGGACGCTGTTGCGGAACCACACCGATCGCGCGCTGGCGTGCTCGACGGCGAATTGCCGCACCGCCAGCAGGGCCTCACTGCCGCCGCTGTTTAGGCCGCCCGTGTTTAGGCCGCCCGTGTTTAGGCCGCCGGTGGTTAGGCCGCCGGTGGTTAGGCCGCCGGTGTTGGGGGCGCCGCTGCTTGGGCTGCTGGTGTGGGGGGCGCCGGTATCGGGCCCCGAGACCGGCGGCCCGCCGCTCGCGATGAGCGCATAGCTGACGATCTGCTGAGTCGAATAGGAGATCGCGCGGCTCCGGAACGACCGCCCGAGCATCGAGTCCAGGGCATGCTCGTCAGGGGCCGGGGGGAGCTCAGAAATGCGCCGGGTGAGCGCCTGGACGGTGACCTTCAGCGCCTGCTCCAGGCGGCTCGTGTCGGGAACGCCCCCCTGTCCCGTCAGCCGCGCGCCAGTGGCGCGCAGGGCTGCGGCGGCGGCCGCCAGCGTCTCGCCGTTCTCCTCCGGGCACAGTTCAGAGCTGGCCGGCCCGGTCACGGCCACCAGGGATTCCAGCAGCCACCGCAGTTCGTCGGCGAGCCCGGCGAACGCCGCCCTCGGCCGGGCCGGCCCGGTGGGCTGGTGCGGCATCGACTGGAACCGGCTGACGAGAGCCTTGACCGCCTCCCGGGCGGCGGCGACCCGGGCCTCGGTCGCCTGCTGGTCTCCGGAGAACGCATGGTCAGCCAGGTCCGCGAGGGCCAGGCAGGCGCGGGCCGCGTCGCCGCTGAGTGTCGCCTGCCGCCGCGGCGGCCACAGCAACATGACCGCGCCGATCCCGGCGGCCGCCGCCAGGCCGAAACCGGCCAGCCGCCACGGGATGGCGGAGACGGGTGCCGGGACGGCGACCGGCAGCACGAAGAGGAGGATCGCCGCTGTCGCGGCCGCCGTGAAATAACCGTTGATCACTCCGGAGAACAGGATGGCGAACCCCACGACGGCCATGGCCCCCGCGGCGAGCCAGGCGTTCTCTGAGCACAGCGTGCCCACGACGATGAGCACCACCCCGGCGGCCGCCAGGGACAAGTAGGCGGTGAGACGGGTCCGCGGGGGGCCGCCGAATTCCGCCAGAACCAGGAATGCGAAGGATCCGAATGCGGCGAAGATAGCGGCCTGCGGCTGCTTGATCACCTCGTCGGCCAGCGCGAACATGGCAGGCATGATGATCGCTGGGCGTGCCGCGCTCTTCAGCGACGTTAGCCCGGGGTCTGAGATCTTCAGCCACGGCACCTTCACAGCGGGCGGCCGTTCCTAGCCGTCTTCGTTATCGGCTAGCACGTGCACGGCTGCTTCTTCCGCGCCGGCCGCGCCACCGTCGATGCCGACATCGCGCGCGAGAAGGTCGGGCTCCTCGTCGGGATGCGCCCCCTCATCCTCGGCGACCAGCCGGCCAGACCTGGGATCGGGCTCGTCATCAGTCAGGTCGTCCTTGTCCTCGTCTGCGTCCTCGGCGTAGGGGTCCGGCTCAGGCTCCTCCTCGGCGAGCAACTGGTCGAGCGATTCGCCCGTCCGCTCCTCCGCCCGGGTGGTGCCGAAACCCTCGCCGGCTGACCACCGGTCAGGCGGCACGATCCCGGTGTCCAGCGGGTCATCCCCGGGGTCGCCGTCCAGCGTGTCCGACGCGTCCAGTGTTCCGTCATCTTCGAGGTTGTCGGAGGGATCGTAGATCTCGTCATCATCGGGCATGTCTGGTCCCCACCCCCTCGGTGCGGTTACTCGGCAGGATCATGGGGCCAGGCTAGCGAAGATGGCGGCAGCGGCGCACTCGGGCAAAAGCCGGACATCGAGGACTGGCCGGCGCCCGGCCGCGGCGATCCGCATTTCCTGCGGAAATCAGAACTGGTGAGCGTCCTTGTACTCTTCCCACCGGCTCAGCATGTGGGGCAGTTCCTTGCTGACGAAGTCGAAGAACATGGCCGACTCGGCGAGCCGCTCGCCCGCCGGGGAACCGGCGCCGAGCGCATCGGCGCCCTCCCGCATGATGGCGGCCCAGCGCAGCACAACCTGGTCCCGCACCCGCAGGTACTCGGGCCAGACCTGATCGGGGACCCGGTAGTAGTGCCGCCGGGAGCCGCCCTCGCTTTCCCGGCTGACCATGCCGACTTGGATCAGGTAGCGCACGCCGCCGGACACCGCCGCGGGGCTTACCCCGAGTTGCCCGGCCAGCTCGGCCGCGGTGAGCCGGGCAGAGTCGGCGGCCAGCAGGGCCACGAAGATCCGGGCCGGCATCGGCGGCAGGCCCGACTCGTTCAGCAGGGAGGCGAAGCGCTCGATGAACCGCCGCACGGCCACCGCATCACGCTGCGGAGCCCCGGCACGGGTCACCGCCTCACCACCCCATTACGCTGCGGAGCCCCGGCACGGGTCACCGCCTCACCACCCCATTACGCTGCGGAGCCCCGGCACCGGTCACCGCCGCACCACCTCATCCCACTGGGCTAGCCTCTCCCTCATCCGCTGGGCCAGCCTCTCCGGCTTAGTTTACTCACTTCATTACTTTCAGTATTTCATGAATTTTGTGTAGGCTGCGAAGATGACCGCTGCGATCGAGATGACCGGCCTGCGCAAGTCGTTCGGCCGGACGTGCGCGCTGGACGGGCTGGATCTGAGCGTGGCCTCCGGCGAGGTACACGGCTTCCTGGGGCCCAACGGATCAGGCAAGACGACGACCATCCGGGTCCTGCTCGGGCTGATCCGCGCGGACGCCGGCACGGTCCGGCTGCTCGGTGGTGACCCGTGGCGCGAGGCCACCACGCTGCACCGCAAGCTGGCCTATGTCCCCGGAGACGTCACGCTCTGGCCGAACCTGTCCGGTGGCGAGGTGATCGACCTGCTCGGCCGGCTCCGAGGAGGACTTGATGAGAAGCGCCGGGCCGTCCTGCTGGAACGATTTGAGCTGGACCCGGCGAAGAAGAGCCGCGCCTACTCCAAGGGCAACCGGCAGAAGGTGGCCCTCGTCGCGGCCCTGGCCTCCGGCGCCGACCTGCTCATCCTGGACGAGCCGACGTCGGGGCTCGACCCTCTGATGGAGGCCACCTTCCGTGCGTGCGTCGAAGAGGAGCGGCGTAAAGGGCGCACCGTGCTGCTGTCCAGCCACATCCTGTCCGAGGTCGAGGCGCTCTGCGACCGGGTGACCATCATCCGGGCCGGCCGCATGGTGGAAACCGGTGCCCTCGCCGACCTGCGCCACCTCACCAGGACCTCCATCCAGGCTGAACTGGCCCGCCCGCCGTCCGGCCTCGACGGGCTGGCTGGCGTGCACGACCTGGACGTGGCCGGCACCCGGGTGCAGTGCCAGGTCGACAACGCCGTCCTCGATGAGGTGCTCAGGCGGCTGACCGAGGCCGGCGTGCGCAGCCTGGTGAGCCAGCCGCCCACGCTGGAGGAGCTGTTCCTGCGGCAGTATTCGGACGGGGCCGCGCTGTGACCGCGGTGGCCGCACTCCCGAGGACGGCCGGCCGGAACGGAACCTCGCCGCTGACTGGAACGGGCGAGCTCGCGCGGCTCGCGCTGCGCCGGGACCGGTATTTCCTGCCGGCCTGGCTCTACATCCTCACCGCCGTCATCGCCAGCACGGCGTACAGCTTCAAGGGTCTCTACCCGACCGGGCTGGAGCGGGCCGCGCTGGCCGCGAGCCTGCGAGGCAACCCGTCGATGACGGCTCTCGCCGGCCCGGTGCTTGGTGACTCTCTCGGCGCGCTGACCATGTGGAAAGTCGGCCTGGCCGCCGCCGTCGGCGCCGCGCTGATGGGCATCTTCACCGTTATCAGGCACACCCGTGCCGACGAGGAGGCGGGCCGCCTGGAGCTGGTGGGCTCCACCGTCCTCGGCAGGCAGGCGGCGCTCGCGGCCAGCCTGGTCGTGGCGTTCGGCGCGTGCCTGGCTCTGGCCGTGCTGATCGCCGCCGCCATGATCCTCCTCGGGTTCCCCGCGGGTGGCGCGCTGGCCCTGGGAGCCGCCATCGGGCTCACCGGAGCGGTGTTCGCCTCGGTTGCGGCCGTCACTGCCCAGCTCAGCGACAGCGCGCGCGCCTCGCGCGGCATCGCGGGAGGCGCGCTCGGCCTCGCCTACCTGCTGCGGACGGTCGGCGACGCCGGGTCCGGGCTGTCCTGGCTGACCTGGGCGTCGCCCGTCGGCTGGGCGGAGCTGCTGCGGCCGTTCGCGGACGAGCGGTGGTGGGTAGCTGTCCTCTCCCTCGTGGCCTGCGTGGCGCTCACCGCAGCCGCCTGCCTGCTGGCGGCCCGCCGGGATCTCGGCGCCGGCCTGCTGCCATCCCGGCCGGGCCGCGCGCGGGCGCCCGGCTGGCTGCGCAGCCCGTCCGCGCTCGCCTGGCAGTTGCAGCGGGTCTCCCTGCTCTGGTGGACGTTCGGCTTCGCCGTCACCGGTGCGGTCCTGGGGGCCTCCGCCCAGGGCATCGGGGCTGCCCTGAACTCCGCGCAGGCGCGGGACTTCATCACCCGGCTCGGGGGACGCGGCGGGCTTATCGATGCGTACTTCGCCGCATTGATCCTGATGCTCGGGGTGACCGCGGCGGCCTACGGCATGGCCGCGGCGCTCCGGCCGCGCACCGAGGAGTCCGAGCAGCGCGCCGAACTCGTGCTGGCCACCCCGACCGGGCGGATCCGCTGGGTGGCCGGCCATCTCGTCATCGCGGCGGCCGGCCCGGCGGTGCTGCTCGGCGCGGCCGGGCTGACGGCCGGGCTGGCCTACGGCCTGCGCACCGGTGATGTGGGCAGCCAGCTGCCCCGGCTGCTCGGGGCGGCGCTCGCGCAGGTGCCAGCCACGTGGCTGATGGCCGGGGTCGCGGTGGCCGCGACCGGCCTGGTGCCCCGGATGGCCGCGTCCGCGGGCTGGGCCGCGCTCGGCGTGATCGCACTGCTCACCCTGGTGGGGCCCACCCTCCGGCTGCCGCAGTGGGTCATGGACATCTCCCCGTTCACGCACCTGCCCAGGCTGCCCGGCGGCTCATTCACCGCCGTGCCGCTGGTCTGGCTGGCGGGTGTCGCCCTGATGCTGGCGGCGGCCGGCCTGGCCGGGCTGCGCCGCCGGGACCTCGGCTGAGTGGTGTCAGCTGTGGGAACGCGGCGGCGTGTCGGTTCCGGCTCAGAGCGCTGTGTTCGGGCACAATAAAGCCGGTCAGAACCGGACGAGGCCCCTCCAGGTATGAGATGGAGGGGCCTCGTCGGGTCTCCCGGCCCGCTCGCGCGGGTAACGTCCGAGTTGAACTGCAGCTGGTACTGGGCGGGCGATTGGGGACAGGATATGGCTGACGCGAACGACTGGAACAGCAAGATCATTGCGGAGTTCCGCACCAATGACGGCCAGGTGGGCGGTCCGTTCGAGGGAGCGCCGGTGCTGTTGCTGACGACCACGGGCCGCAGGTCCGGCCAGCAGCGGGTGAACCCGATGATGTACCTCGCCGATGACGGCCGCCTGCTCGTGTTCGCGTCCAAGTCTGGTGCGCCCACCCACCCGGACTGGTACCTGAACCTGGTGGCCAATCCGGAGGTGACCGTCGAGGTGGGCACGGAGACCTTCCCGGCCCGGGCGGTGGTCCTGAAGGGGGAAGAGCGGGACCAGAAGTACGCGGAGCAGGCCCGGCGCTATCCCGGCTTCGCGGAATACCAGGCCGGGACCGATCGCGTGATCCCGGTGATCGCCCTGCTCCGCGAGGGCTGAACGCGGGGGACGCGGAGGAACGGGTACCGCACCTGCGGGCGCATGGTCCAACGCCGCACGCGTTCACCCTCCGCGTGCATTTCCCGTCGCCCGGCCACCTGGTGGTTAGTTGTATTTTCACAAGTACCAGAAGGCTCGCAGTCACTGAGGGGGCCCGTGCCACAGCCGCAGCCACAGCCGAGCCGACAGCGGCGACTGCTCATCCTGGCCATCTGCTGCATGAGCCTGGTCATCGTGGCCCTCGACAACACGATCGTGAACGTCGCGCTCCCCTCCATCCAGCGCGACCTGCACGCGTCCGTCTCGGGGTTGCAGTGGACCGTCGACGCGTACACGCTGGTGCTGGCCAGCTTCCTGATGCTGGCGGGCTCGACCGCCGACCGGCTTGGGCGGCGCAGGATCTTCCAGATCGGGCTGGCCGCGTTCACCCTCGGCTCGCTGCTGTGCAGCCTGGCCCCGGGTCTGGGCTGGCTGGTGGCGTTCCGGATGCTGCAGGCGATCGGCGGCTCGATGCTCAACCCGGTGGCCATGTCGATCATCGTCAACACGTTCACCGACCGAGCCGAGCGTGCTCGCGCGATCGGCCTGTGGGGCGGCACCTTCGGCGTGAGCCTGGCCCTCGGCCCGGTCATCGGCGGGGCGCTGATCGCCTCGGTGGGCTGGCGGGGGATCTTCTGGGTCAACATCCCAGTCGGGGTGGCCGCGATCGCGCTGACCGCGCTGTTCGTGCCGGAGTCGCGGGCGCCGCATCCCCGGCGCCTGGACCCGGCTGGCCAGCTCCTGGTGATCGTGACGCTCGCATCCCTGATCTACGCGATCATCGAGGGCCCGGGCTCCGGCTGGGGCTCGGGCAAGATCCTCGGCTTCTTCGGCCTGTCCGCGGCCGCGCTGGCCGCCCTGATCCTCTATGAACCGCGGCGCCACGAGCCCCTCCTGGACCTGCGGTTCTTCCGCAGCGCGCCGTTCTCCGGGGCCACCGTGATCGCCATCAGCGCGCTCGCGGGGCTGGGCGGCTTCCTCTTCCTGAATACCCTCTACCTGCAGGACGTTCGCGGGTTCTCCGCGTTGCACACCGGGTTGCTGACGCTGCCTCTCGCGGCCGGGGCGGCGGTCTGCTCGCCGATCTCCGGCCGGATGGTCGGCCACCGCGGGCCGCGGCTGCCGCTGCTGATCGCCGGGGTGGCGATGACCGCTGGTGGCGCCCTGCTGACGGGGCTGACGAACGGCACATCCGTGGGCTGGCTTCTGCTGGCCTACATTGCCTTCGGCACCGGGTTGGGCATGGTCAACGCCCCGATCACAAACACCGCCGTCTCCGGGATGCCCCGCGACCAGGCCGGGGTCGCGGCGGCGGTCGCGTCGACGAGCCGGCAGATCGGCCAGACGCTCGGCGTGGCCGTGGTCGGCGCAGCGGTGACTTCGGCCCTGGCCGGCCCGTTCGTGACTGCTTTCGCGTCCGCCAGTCACGTCGGCTGGTGGATCGTGACCGGGTGTGGCGTGGCGGTGCTCGCCGTCGGCATGCTTACCAGTGGCCGGTGGGCCCGGGCCACCGCGGCCCGGACCGCGGTCCGGCTCATGTCGGGCGAGCCAAGGATCCCGGCCAGTGCCCCGTGACCGCGATCCAGGTCAGCCATCGCTGGAAACCGGCACGCTTATCAGTGAGAACTCCGCGCCCTGGTCGTCGCTGACCACGGCCATCCGCCCATAGGGCGTGTCCCGGGGTGACCGCGCCACGCTCCCGCCGAGCGCACTGACCTTCGCGACAGCTCCGTTGGTGTCCTCGACAGCGAAGTACGGCGACCAGTGCGGGGGGACCTCAGCCGGGAAGGTGGTGTCCAGCTCACCGATGCCGCCCACGTCGATACCGCTCACTTTCAGGGTGGCGTAGTTGAAGCTGATATCGCCGATGTCACCGAATTCGTAGCCGAAGACTTCCTGATAGAACGCCTTGTTGTGGTCGAAGTCGTGGCTGAAGTTCTCGTTCCAGCAGAGCGTCCCTGGCTCGTTGGCCAGCCCGACGCCGATGTGCGCGCGGGCCTGCCAGATGCCGAACAGGGCGCCGCCAGGATCGGCCGCGACCGCCATCCGGCCGACGTCCATGATGTCCATCGGCTCCATGAGCACCCGGCCGCCCGCCGCCTTGACCTTGCGGGAGGTCTGGTCGGCGTCATCGGAGGCGAGGTACGTGGTCCAGGCGGCTGGCGTTCCCGGCGGCCCCTGCTTCGGCCCGATCCCGGCCACGGCGAGGCCGTTGGTGAGGCACATGGCGTAGCCGTAGGCTTCCGGCGGCCCGGCCTGGATCTCCCAGCCGAAGAGCCCGGCGTAGAACGTGCCAGCTTTGGCGATGTCGTCGACCCCCAGATCGACCCAGCAGGGCGTGCCGCTGGGCCAGGCGGTGTCACGCGTGACCATGGATGCCTCCACGTGTCCAGGCCGGCGCATCCCCCATGCGCGCGGCTGCGACATTAGCTTACGGAACGTTAGGCTTCGGTGACAGTTCGGTGTCGGGGGAGTTGCTGGCCGGTCCGTCGCCGGCACGGGGACTGGGCCCCGGTTCCGGCCACGGGCCGGGCCTGGACTGGCCGCTGTTTCCGCCTCCCGCCCCGGGGGTAGGCAGCCGCCCGTGGAGACATGGGACGCCATCAGGGCGCGCAGGAATGTCCGTGAATTCGAGGACCGGTCCATCCCGCCCGCGGACCTTGACCAGATTCTCGAAGCAGGCCGCCGCTCGCCGTCCGGGCGGAACTGGCAGCCGTGGGACTTCGTCGTCGTCACCAGCCGGGATCGGCTCAATGAACTCGCCCGGGTGTGGCAGGGAGCCGGGCACGTGGCCCGCTCGGCGGCGACCATCGGCCTGGTGGCTCCGGTGCCCGCTGATGCCCGCGAGCGCGATCGTTGCCAGTACGACCTCGGGCAGGCCACGATGAGCATCATGATCGCCGCGGCCGACCTCGGCATCGGCAGCGGTCATGCCGCGGTGGGGGATCAGCAGCTCGCGCAGCAACTGCTGGGGTTCCCGGACGGGAAGTTTCTCGCGTACATGATCGCGCTCGGCTACCCGGCCGGGAGGCGGCTGGCGCCCATTCAGCGGCCGGACCGGCGCCCGTTCGACGAAGTCGTGCACCGGGGCCGCTGGTAATGGCCCCGGTGGTCAGCTAACACGGTGCTCAGCTAACACGGTGCTCAGATCAACCACAGTCACCTGATCAACCACAGTCACCTGATCAACCACAGGGCGCTGACCGCGAGTGCACCGAGTGCCACCACGCCGAACAGAAGGATCCACGCCCCGCCGGGAATCCCGGTGAGCCGGGCCAACTGGTCGGAGTCGGATCCGGCCGATCTGCCCCGGCGGCGGGAACGGTTGAGCTCAAGCACCGGCCGCACCCCGCCGAGCAGCAGGAACCAGGCCATGACGTACCCGAACCCGCCTTGGACCAGCACCGAGCCGCGCCACAGCACCACCACGACCGCGCCGGCGACGGCCAGCACCACCAGCAGCCCGTAGGCGTTGCGGATCACGAAGACGAGCCCGGCCAGCAGAACCAGGCTGAGCATGAGCGCGCCGGCCAGGTGCCCGGTGGCCAGCAGGGCGGCGGCGCCGAGCCCGAGCAGCGGCGGAGCCAGGTACCCGGCGGCGGTCGTGAGCACGATGCCCGGGCCGGTCGGGCGGCCGGCCGACCAGGTCACCCCGGCGGTGTTGGCATGTACCCGGACACCGGCCAGCCGCCGGCCGGTCAGCAGCGCGACCAGCGCGTGGCCGCCCTCATGGGCGACGGTCACCACGGTGCGCGAGACCGGCCAGACGCGGCGTGACGCGACGGCGATGAACGCGGCGAGAGCGCAGGCCAGCACCAGCGTGCGGGGCGGCATCGGCTGCGCGGTGACAGCGCGATGCCAGAAGGCCACGAAGGTCGCTGTGTTCATGCCCATCCCTGTCATGGCGGATCCGCCAGCCGGGCCCGCGTCGTCATGGTAGGCCGGCCACCCGGGCACGCCGGGCAATGCAGACAAGATTCCCAGGGAGCGTTCAGCTGGCGAGCCAGCAAACTGCCTCAGGCCCGCTTCGCACCAGGATCTAGCGGGTCGCCAGGGCGTCGATCTGGCTGACCTCGGCGGTGGTGAGCGCGAAGCCGAACAGGTCGATGTTGGCGGCGATCCGGTCCGGGTTCGCCGACTTCGGGATGACGGCGATGCCGTGCTCGATGTGCCAGCGGAGCACCACCTGGGCCGGCGTGACGCCATGGCGGGCGGCGATCGCCGCCAGCATCCGGTCGGCCAGGTTCGTGTTCTTGAGCGGGCTGTAGCCCTCCACCACGACCCCCCGCTCGCGGCTGGCCGCGAGCAGGTCCGCGTCGTACAGGGTGGGTCCCCAGGGGATCTGGTTGACCGCCGGTGCCTGCCCGGTCGCCCGGATCAGGGCATCGATCTGGCCGACGGAGTAGTTGCTCACGCCGACCGCCCGGGCCGCTCCCTCGTCGCGGAGGGCCAGGAACTCGTGCCACACCGGCACCAGTTGCCTGGCCACGGGGGGCCAGTGGACCAGCCACAAATCGACGTACTCGGTGCCCAGAGCCCGCAGGCTCGCGGTGAGGGTGGCCCGCTCCTGACCCGCGCTGCTGGGCGGCAGCTTCGTGGTCACGAATACGTCCCGGCGGTCCAGGCCGCTGTCCCGCAGGGCGCGGCCGACCTCGGCCTCGTTGCCGTACATCGTCGCGGTGTCGATGTGCCGGTACCCGGCGCCCAGCGCGGTCGCCGTGGCGTCATATGCGCGGCGGCCCCGGATCTGCCAGGTGCCGAACCCGAGCAGTGGCATGCTGCCGCCGCCGGGCAGGCCCACGGACGGGATCTGCGCTGTGCTCATAGGGCGACATTCTGCGCTGTGCTCATAGGGCGACATTCTGCCTGCATCACACGACCAGCGTGCCGGACCGGGCGGTCAGCTCGGCGAAAAGCTCCGTCAGCCGTTTCGTCAGCGGTCCCGGTGAGCCGCCGGAGATGACGCGCCCGTCCACGGCGGTGACTGGAGCGAGCCCGCCCATAGTGCCGGTCACGAAGACCTCGTCCGCGGCGTAGAACTGGGCCAGGCTGTAGTCCCCCAGCGCGCACGCGATGCCCGAGCCGGCCGCCAATTCCAGGACGGCAGCCCGGGTGATGCCCTCCGGGCAGGCCACGGTCGTGGGCGTGCCCAGCACACCGTCGGCGACCAGGAAAAGATGGGTGGCGTTCGTCTCGGCCACGAAGCCACGGTGATCGAGCATCACCGCGTCGTCCGCGCCAGCCACGTTCGCCTCGATCTTGGCCAGGATGGACGTCAGCAGGTTGTTGTGATGGATCTTCGGGTCGAGCACGTCCGGCGCGGGCCGCCGCACGCTGGAGGTGATCAGCGTGATGCCGGACTGGTCATACACGGGGGGCTTGTGCTCAGCCAGCACGATGAGCGTCGGGCCTGACTGATTGAGGCGTGGGTCCATGCCGCTGGTGATCTTGATCCCGCGAGTGAGGGTGAGCCGAATGTGCACGCCATCGGTCATCCCGTTCGCGTGCAGGGTGCGGCTGATCTCCGCGGTGATCTCCTCGTCGGACGGTATCTCGGTGAAGGCCAGCGCCCGCGCCGAGCGCCGCAGCCGCGCCAGATGCTCGGTGAGGCGGAAGATCCGGCCAGCGTGCAGTCGCAGTCCCTCCCATACCGCGTCGCCGCCCTGCACGGCGGAGTCGAACGGGCTGACCGCCGCCACGGCCCGGTGTGCGAGCACGCCACGCACGCTGACCAGCAGGTCACGGTTGCGCTTGTCAAAGGTCTGCAGCACTGCGCCTCCCGTGGTAAATCACCGAGCATCATCCGCTGAGCCGGTGCGCGTACAGCCGCTCGTAGTACGGCAGGCACCGCTCCGCGAGCGGCCCGAGGCGCGTCGGCAACTCACTAGTCGGCGGCCGGTAGCGTCCGAACCCGGCTGACCGCCAGACTCCTTCGTACCAGTACGGTCCCCACACGCCGTCGCTCTCCCGCCGACCGGGCGCCCAAGACAGCATCGCCGTATCAAACGGGACGCGAAGCGCCGCGCACAGGGCCCGGAGCACGCCCTCGGGCCGTTCCAGCAGGTCGCGCGAGTCGATCACCGGGCCGCCGAGTGCTTCGAAGATCTCCGCCTGCTGGCGTAGCCCGAGATCATCGAATTCCGGCGCGGACCGCACTTTGGCGTACGACGCCAGCAGTTCGCGCGGATCCCGGATCAGGTACGCGTGCCGCAACGGCGCCAGGGCCCGCCGGTCCACCTCCGGCAGCAGGTGGTGAGTCATGTGCTTCTGGTAACAGATACTCCGACCGGCCGGCAAGGCCGCGTCGGTGAGCTGGGTGAGTACAGCGCGCCAATCGTTGGGCTGGGAAATGAGGATCGCGCGGCGGCCCGGATGCTCAATGCCGGTGCGCGCCAGGTAGAACGCGTACAGCGGTTCGTCCACCACGACAGTGTCAGGGCGGCTCTCCCATGACCGCATGAGCGCGGTGGAGACGGTTCGCGGCCCGGACCACATGGCGATCCGGATCGGCGGTTCGTTCAGAGCTTCACCACGGACCGGAGCCCCTCCTGCGCTGCATGCGATCTCGGCCTCGTTGCCGTACATCGTCGCGGAGTCGAAACAGATGTGACCGCCCTGATGTGACAGCTGATGCCATTGGTGCTTAAATGAAAATTGATCGCGAGGTGGTCATTTCATGCCCGCCTCCATGGCGTGGCCGGGGGGCCTGGGCTGATGGTAGCCGTCCACAACTTTTCAGACGGGCTGCTAACGCCTGCCCTGGCTTACATCATGTCGTGCCTGGGCTGCTTCCTCGGCCTGCGGTGCACTACCCGGGCCCGGGCCCGGCAAGGTGCCTCTCGCGTCCGCTGGCTGCTGATGGCCGCCCTGACCATCGGCGTCGCGGGGGTCTGGGGCATGCATTTCGTCGCCATGCTCGGGTTCAGCATCCCGGGCCAGACCATCCGGTACAACGTGCCGGTCACGATCCTCAGCATGCTGGTCGCGGCCGTCGTGGTGAGCGGTGGCCTGCTCATCGTGGGATTCGGCGGTGACGGGCTGGCCCCGCTGCTGACCGGTGGCGTGGTCATCGGGCTCGGCGTGGCGGCCATGCACTACCTCGGCATGACCGCGATGCGCATGCCGGACGTGATGCGCTACAGCACCGGCCTGGTAATCCTCTCGGTGATCATCGCCGTCGTCACCGGGACCGTCGCCCTGTGGTGCGCGCTGCGGCTGGACACGCTGTGGTCGGCCATTGTCGCGTGCCTGATCATGGGCGTGGCCGTCAGTGGGATGCACTACACGGGCATGGCGGCCATGCATGTGTACGCCGCTACCAGCGGCATGGCCGGAATGCAGGGGGGCGCCAGCGGATCCTCCTTCCTGCTGCCGCTGATCTTCGGCATCAGCGTCCTGACCCTCGTCATGACCGCGGTCATCTCGCTGTCACCGACCGAGGCGGAACTCCGCAAGGACGCCGAACTCATAGAGCGCATCGCCAGCCAGCACAGCAGGCACTAGCTTCGTTCAGAGCTTCACCACGGAGCGGAGCACCTCACCGCGCTGCATCTTGGCGAACGCCTCCTCGACAGCGTCCAGCGCGATGGTCTCCGACACGAACTTCTCCAGCGGCAGCCGGCCCTGCAGATACAGGTCGGTGAGCACGGGGAAGTCGCGTTCGGGCAGGCAGTCCCCGTACCAGGACGACTTGAGCGCGCCGCCGCGGCCGAAAAAGTCCAGCAGCGGCAGGTCGAGCCGCATCTCCGGGGTGGGCACGCCGACCAGCACCACGGTGCCGGCCAGGTCCCTGGCGTAGAACGCCTGCTTATACGTCTCCGGGCGGCCAATCGCCTCGATCACCACGTCGGCCCCGTTCCCGCCGGTCAGGTCGCGGATGCCGTCGACCGGGTCGGCCTCCCGGGAGTTGATCACATGGGTCGCCCCGAAGTCCCTGGCCCATTCCAGCTTCCGCGGGTCGATGTCCACCCCGATGATCGTCCGCGCCCCGGCCAGCCGGGCGCCGAGCACCGCGGCGTTGCCCACCCCGCCGCACCCGATCACGGCGACAGAATCACCGAGGCTCACCGGCGCGGTGTTGATCGCGGCACCGAGCCCGGCCATCACGCCGCAGCCGAGCAGGCCCGCCACCTCGGGCGGGGTCGCCGGGTTGACCTTGGTGCACTGTCCCGCGGCGACCAGCGTCTTCTCCACGAAGGCGCCGATGCCCAGGGCGGGGGAGAGGGGGGTGCCGTCGGCCAGGGTCATCTGCTGGCTCGCGTTGTGGGTGTTGAAGCAGTACCAGGGCCGGCCGCGCTGGCAGGCACGGCACTGGCCACAGACCGCGCGCCAGTTCAGGATGACGAAGTCGCCCGGCGCGACGCTGGTCACGCCGCCGCCGACGGCCTCGACCACCCCGGCCGCCTCGTGCCCGAGCAGGTAGGGGAAATCGTCCCCGATGCCCCCTTCGCGATAGTGCAGATCGGTGTGGCAGACGCCGCACGCCTGCACCCGCACCAGGGCCTCGCCAGGCCCGGGATCGGGCACGAGCACGGTCGTAACCTCGACTGGGGCGCCCTTGCCAGGGGCAACGACGCCCCGCACCTGAGTTGTCATCCGCCTATCGTCCCAAATCTCCCACGCAACGGAAGCCACGGGGTGACTCCCCCCGGATCGGCCGGGCCGGGGGTCCGGACTCGCTAAACGGGGCCAATGATGTAACACTGTGTTACTTAGCGGTACGTTTGCGTCATCATTGGGTAGATCTTAGGTGACGGGTAGCTCCGCGAGGTTCGCGGGCGCAGAGCGGCGGGGGGCACAGGCGCGATGAGGAAAGAGCTGCTGAACGGGCCGGCGCGGCGCGTCGGCCTCGTGAGCCTGGCGGTCGTCATCATGATCGCAGCTTCGGTTGCGGTGACGATGTGGCGGTACCAGGCTGCCACCAATCTGTGGGACAGCTCGAACGACGCGGTCCATGACGGGCTGACCACGGAGACGCTCGTCTCGGCTTTCTGGCACGAGCGCGAGGCCACGCGCCAGTACCTACTCGTGCCCAGCCCGGCGACGGCACGCGAGGTTGATACGCAACTTGCGGCCTTCGAGGGCACGGCGAACGCGTCGGACGTGGCCGATTCACCGGCCGAGGCCCAATTCCGGGCCCAGGCCATAGCGGGAAACAAAAAGCTTTACGCCCTGTTCACGCGCGCTCAGGCAGGCAGCAACGCAAAGACACTGGCCAGTCTGGTCCAGGTGGACACGCAGCTGGATGCGGCCGAGCCCGGGGTCCTGCTGCCGCTAGCCGGGCTTGCTCGCGCCCAGGCCCAACGTGCGGACGCGGCGATAGCCGGGGCCACCTCGACGGAGGCCCTGGCCTTCTGGATCGGGTTGACCGCCGCCCTCCTCGCCATTCTGGCCGGCATCGCGTTCTCGCTCTACGCAATCCGGGAACTCGGCAACGCGGCCGACCGGGAGACAGAGCGGACGGCAGCGCTGGGGCGGCTGAGCAAGCTCTTTGCCCGTATTCGTTCGACATCGGCGGTTTTGAGTGAGGTCGCGGGTGAGCTGCATTCGACGGCCCGGAGTGCGGCCGCGGTGACCAGTGAGCAGTCCTCGGCGGTGGCGCAGACGTCGGCGACGATCGAGGAGCTGGCGACCACGGCGGGGTCGATCGCGGATAACGTGCGGGCGGTGGCGGAGGTGGCGGAGCGGGCCGGGGACACGATGCGTGACATGCAGGAGAAGGTGGAGGCGATCGCGGAGCGGGCGCTGTCGCTGGGTGAGCAGGCGCAGAAGATCGGGGAGATTCTTCAGCTGATCAATGACATCGCGGGGCAGACGAACATGCTGGCGCTGAACGCGGCGATCG
>JAWWPY010000388.1:0-3122 GCA_033854735.1 Streptosporangiaceae bacterium
ACTGCACTGGAAACGGCAGTCCGGGCACCTCGAGGATCACTGCATAACGGACCTCATCCGCGTCGTGATGATCGAAAGCCGGGTGATGGCGAGCGCCCAGCACCCGCTCGAACCAGGCAATGCTCGCGTCGAGGTCGGAAACCGGGAACTGGATGTGGTGCAAGCCTGCGACTTCTGGTGTCTCCATGCGTGCCTCAGCTCTGCGTGCCTTCCTCCGGCGCTGCAGCACCGAGTGGCCCATCGAACGCGATGATCGACACGTTCGCCCAGTCTGTTAACGGACTTCAGTCATCAGATAACGGTCACCGGCACACTGTCAAGTGTTACAATGGTCTCCGAAACCCAGGGAGGTTGGCGGGGTGGAACAACTGGGCCGGTCGGCGTCCGACGAACTCGCGGACCTACTTGCCGCGGCAGTGGTGCGTGGCGACCTCAAACCCGGCGAGCGCCTGATCGAGGCCGATCTCGCCGCCCAGTTCGACGTCAGCCGTGGCCCCGTCCGGTCGGCGTTGTCCACGCTGCACCGGCTCGGACTGGTCGAGATGCGGCCGAAGCGCGGCATGGTGGTCGTCGAGCTGACCTCGTCGGATGTGCGTGACCTCTACGAGGTGCGGATCGCGCTGGAACGCGCGGCCGTGGAACGCCTGACCAGCCTGTCCGACCTGGACTGGTCGGCGCTGCGCGGCCGGATCCAGGAACTGGAAGATGCGGACCGTAAGGGAAACAGCGAGGCAGCTACGCAATCCAGTCTTGGCTTTCACCACAACCTGGTTGCACTCGCCGGAAACAAGCGGCTGCTGCGGGCCTGGCAAGCGCACTCCGATCTGATTAAGCTCGCGATCTACATGCGCCAGTCCGCCGGCGGCACGGTGGCTACAGATCCCCTGCTCCACGACCACCAGGCGCTCGTCGATGCGCTCGTCGCCAGGGATTCGGCGCGAGCGGTGCCCCTTATCGTGTCCCACCTCGAAGCGACGCGAGACGATCTGGTGCGGATCCTCGAGGCCGAGAACACGTCCGCGGCCAGGTAACCGGCCGCCACTGGTTGCTGACGCCGGTTAACCGCGCGCCGTGGCTTGTCAGTTGCCCTCGGCGGCGTTGGGAAAACAAGCTCAGCTGCCTGGTGCGCGGCGCTGGAACGACGGCGCGCGCGGCGCCGCAGGCCGCATGGTCTGCCGCAGGAGCGGGAGCGTGCGGGGCGGGACGAGCACCGACAGGATGACCATGCTGGTTGACCTGCGGATCGCCTCGGCCCTGTTCAGTTCGAGCAGCAGAGACTGAAGCTCGTTGTTCGAACGTGCGGCGAGACGGCAGAACACGTCTGCGGTCCCGGTGGTGGCGTAGGCCTCGAGCACGCCCGGGATATCCGCGAGAAGCTGCAGCACCTCCTCCAGGCGGCCCTGGCTGATTTCCAGCGTCGCCAGGGCTTGTACCTGGTAGCCGGCCGCGATGAGATCCAGCTGCGGGGCATAGCCCGTGATAACGCCGGTGGACTCCATCCGGGACAGGCGTGCCGTCACCGTCGCCCGCGCGACTCCGGCCATCCGGGACAGCTCGAGTATGCCGACCCGGGGGTGGGCCTGCATGAGCTCCACCAGCGTGACGTCGAGCGCGTCGAGTCCGGCTGCGTCCATGACTGCGGGCCCTTCTGGATGCCGATGCGACTTAGCAAGATGTATAGCTGATACGCGGCCCGACTGCAACGATCCGGCAATCTGGCTAGCTAAGAATGCGCCGATTGCTAAGTCACCGGGCAGCCCTTTGACTAGGTGAGGTCCAGCCCGTGGCGCGCCTGATGCAGGAGGAAAGAGCATGACGACCGAGCAGGCACTCACCGATCAGGAGCGGTTGGCCGAGCTGAGCCTGGAGCAGTTGCAGGAACTCGTCGGCCTGGTGGAGCACGATCCGTCGCGCGACCCGTTCCCGATCAGTGGGTGGGATGCACTGGTGTGGACGGTGGGCAACGCGACGCAGGCGGCGCTGTACTACCAGTCGGTGTACGGGATGGAGCTGGTCGCCTACGCGGGTCCCGAGACTGGCGTGCGGGACCACGTGTCCTACGTGCTGCGCAGCGGTGCGGCGCGGTTCGTGCTCAACGGTGCCGTCGAACCGGACAGCCCGCTGATCGCCGTGCACGGCAGGCACGGGGACGGGATCTCCGACATCGCCCTGCAGGTACCCGACGTCGACAAGTGCATCGCGCACGCGCGTGCGAAGGGGGCGACGGTCCTGGCGGACCCGCACGACGGGTCCGACGAGCAGGGCACCGTGCGCCTCGCGGCGATCGCCGCGTACGGGGACCTGCGGCATACGCTCGTCGATCGGGCCCGGTACGAGGGCCCATACCTGCCGGGGTACGTGTCACGGAGCTCGGGCTACGTGAAGCCCGCGGCGTCGCCCAGGCGGGTGTTCCAGGCGATCGACCACGTGGTCGGCAACGTCGAGCTCGGCCGCATGGACGAGTGGGTGGGGTTCTACAACCAGGTCATGGGCTTCACGAACATGGCGGAGTTCGTCGGCGACGAAATCGCCACGGAGTACTCGGCGCTGATGAGCAAGGTGGTGGCGAATGGCAACCACCGGGTGAAGTTCCCGCTGAACGAGCCGGCCGTGGGCAGGAAGCGTTCGCAGATCGACGAGTACCTGGAGTACTACGCTGGCCCGGGACCGCAGCACGTGGCACTGGCGACCAACGACATCCTGCGCACGGTCGACGAGCTCTCGGCACGCGGCGTGGAGTTCCTGCCCACTCCGGCGGCCTACTACGAGGATCAGGAGTTGTGGGGCCGCATCGGGGAGGTGCGCGTCCCGATCGACGAGTTGCGCAAGCGCAACATCCTGGTCGACCGGGATGAGGACGGCTACCTGCTGCAGATCTTCACCAGGCCGATCGGTGACCGGCCCACGGTGTTCTTCGAGTTCATCGAGCGGCACGGTTCGCTTGGTTTCGGTAAGGGCAACTTCAAGGCGCTGTTCCAGGCCATCGAGCGCGAGCAGGAACGGCGCGGCAACTTCTGAACCGCTGAGCCGGTCCGGAGGTATTTCGATGGCGTAGCGGCAGTCCGCGCCGTGGGGGCTGGACATCGAACTGGCCGTCGAGTGGAACGGCATAGAGGTCAACC
>JAWWPY010000389.1:0-30201 GCA_033854735.1 Streptosporangiaceae bacterium
CAGCTGGGCTCGGGCCGGGCTCCTCACCTGCGGCCAGGCCGGGCAGGCCCGCGGGCCACGGCCCCGCATCGCCAGCGCCGCCGTCACCGCAGTACTCCAGGTCCTCCAGGGCCGCCCAGTCAGGCTCATCCTCCGCCGGGAACGCCGCCAGCACCTCAGCCAGGATCCGCTCCTGGTCATCCCAGCCCGGGTCGGGGAGTGGTGCGGGCTCGCCGCGCCGGGGGACTGGGTCTCCGGGGCCTGCTGGCACCTGCTCACCTCCCGCCTCGCCGGAGTGAACCTACTCGAACATACTATCGCATGACGCCAGCTGAACACCAGTCCTTTCCGATAGAAAACCTGATCGATTCCTGGCGCTACTCAGCTCAGACGTGCGCAATGCGAAGTAGGTGGCGCGAGATCCGCTGCAACGGGACAGGCATCCACCCGGCCGGGTCAGCGCTTCGAGTCCGCCTCGAGGTGTCGAGTGCGACTTCCCAAGTGGCACCTCCTGGCTGCGGACGCACGCGACCAGAATTGAACCAGAATTCACCGACATCCGTAACTGACAGTATGCAAAACCAAGACAACGGGTAGTCAGACCAGCCACAGGCGGCCAGCCTCAAGCCCCTGCGGCGTTCCCGGGCGTTGCTGGGAATCGCGGCTGTCACGCTCGCAGCCGCCGGATGCTCAACGGCCCCGCAAACGACCACAGGGACAGCCCCGCAAACGACCACGCATCCGACGGTCGGCTCCACGCCAGCCGTCCAGGCTGACCAGAGGCGGATCACTCAACGGTCCGCTTGGCCTCACCCTGGCCCCGACGGCAACCTGATCGCCGTCAACGGCAACAACGGCGACGCGATCGAGGTCACTCCCACCGGCCGCCAACTCGCGACCGTGACCCTGGTCCCGCACGGAGCCGGTGATCTCTTCGGCGTGACGCCCCTGGCTGATGGCCAGGGCCTGCTCTTCGTCAACGATGGCACCAATGCCCTCGACCTTTCAGCGCCTGAGGCCACCATCGCCCCTTACTAAGGCCGCAACGACAAGCAGAGCAGATGCCCAAGCTGCTGGCGGTTCTGCCGCAAGTCCTGAGCTTCGTCACGATCCCAGGGCGATGAACGACCAGCCCGTAGCGGTCTGCACCGGCCCACCGCCCGTCCCGCTGCGGGCGTCAAGCAGCGCCTGGCCGAGAGTGGCCCCCCGTCGTAGCTCCCGGTGCAGCGCGAGCATCAGCTCAACCGTGGCCTGGTCATTGACCGGTACCACGCTGGCGACGATTCCGGCGGTGCCGAGCGGGGCGAGCGTGCTGGCCAGGCCCAGCAGTTCGTCGGCCCCCGCGGGCGCGAGCACGCCGGAGTCACAGGTGGAGAGGATCAGCCGGTGCGGTGCCCGCCGCAGCCGTTCCAGATCGTGCACGGTCAGCGGGCCGTCGTCCATCCGCAGGGAGGAGAAGAGCGGGCTGTCGGCCCGGAAGGTTCCGTGCGCCGCGATGTGGGCCAGGCGGCAGCCGTCGAGGGCGTCGAGCACCCGGCGCGCGGTCGCGGTTCCCGCACAGAGCACGGTGGCGTTGGCGTACTCCGCCGCCAGCGCCAGCACCTCGCCGCCGCCAGCGCCCAGGCCGGGGCCGCGGATGAGAACCGGGCCGCCGCGACCCGGCGGGACCATGTTGCGCGCCTGAAGCCACGCGTGCGCGGACGGCGCGACGGTGACCGCGCGCTCCCGCAGGGAGGGCAGCAAGGCCCAGGGGACGGCGTGCAGCCGGCCCGGGGGAACGACGATCACCGGGCCAGCGCCGAGGTGACGGGTGGCTTGGCCGAGGAGAACAGAATCGAGCCTGCGCCCGCTCGCCTCCAGGACCGCCAGCGTGTCCGCGGGATGATCCGTGCCCCGGCCGTGAGCGAGCCTGCTCAGGGCGAACCGGGCGTAGCTGACCTCGCGGGCCGCGTCGTCGCCGCGGCCGCCGGCCACGTGCCGGATCCGGCCCGCGCCGCAGACCAGGAGATGCAGTTCACCGCCGACTTCGACGATCTGAATCAGCCGCGCGTCACCGAGTTCCGTCAGTAGCTGGCCGACGTCGAACTGGTACCGGCTGGCCTGGCCTCGGCCGCGGGAACGCAGCACACGGGCCCGGATGGCGGCCTCCAGGCGCAGCTGCTCACGCTGCAGCGCGCTGCTGGGATCTCCCTTGGCCCGGGCCCGTTCCACCCGGCTGGTGACATCGCGGACCGCGGTCAGGTCCGCCTGAAGCCTCCTGTCGCGAGCGGGCCGGGCCGGCGGGATGGCCTGGGACTTGGCCCGCCACCGCTCGCTCCAGACGAGCAGCAGCCGGGGCCGCCCGGACGTCAGGGCGGACCGCTGGGCCAGCGCCGCCAGTTCGGCGCCCTGCGCCGTGGCTTGCGCGCGCAACTCGGAGGCGCCGAAGCTGAGCTGATGTTCGTCGAGGACGGCGAAGCCGCGACGGCAGGCATCCAGCAGCCGCCGCCGGTTGCCTGCGGCGTCGGCCCGCAGCGCCTCTGCGAGCCACCCGTGGGCGCGCTCGATCGCGGGCGCGCGGCGGTGCCGGGTCCGTGCGGCCGCCGCGAACTGCCGGTCCGCTTCCTGCGGCCGCCCCAGGGCCAGGGCCACCCGGCCCGCCAGCAGTCGCGCCTGCGGCGCGTCATGCGAGCTGAGCACGTCCAGGCTGGCCGCGACCCGCTCGGCCTGGGCCAGCAGCCGGCCGGACGTCAGGCCGGCCGCGAAGCGCGCTTGCAACAGCAGCAACGAGGCGTGTGACTCCCACCAGGCCCGGTCCTGGGCCACGAACATGCGCCGGGCCGCCTGTGCTCGCTCCATGGCCATCTGCGGGTCGGCCACGGCCAGCGCGGCCCGCGCTGCGCTGAGCAGCAATTCGGCTTTCTTCGTGGCCTGACGGCCATGCGGCGGGAAGCTCCGGACCGCGGCGTCCGTCTCCGCGAGCGCCTCGCCCGGCAGTCCCGCGGCCAGCAGGACCGCACACCGGTCGATACTCAGGTCCGGCATCGTGGCGCCGAGCCGCCGGTAGCGCCGGTCCGCCTCATCGAGGTGGGCCAGCGCCATCGGCACGTCTCCGGAGCGGAACGCGACGAGCCCGCGATTGTGCCAGGTGAAGGCGACCTCGAGGTCTTGACTGGTGGTGGCGAACAGGAGTTCGGCCCGGGCCAGATCGATCTCGGCTCGCCGGGTGGAACCACAGGCGAGATGAACGAGGGCTCGCGCAGTCAGCGTCCGGGCCTCCCAGAGGGTGTCGGCGGCCGACCGCAGCACGCGGGCGGCCCGGCGAAGGTCGTCGAGCGCCTCCCGGTGCCGCCCGAGAATCCACAGGGCGATTCCCCGCCGGACGAGGACGCGGCCGGCGGGCGCGCCAGCGACCAGCCGGAGCGATGATCCGAGCGCCGCGAGCCCCGGACCGCTCTGGCCGCGGTAGATCAGGGCGACCCCCAGCGTCGCCAGCACGTCGGCCTGCCGGTCGCCGGAGCCTGCCGTCCGGGCCAGGCGGAGCGCCGACCGCAACTCGCCGGTCGCGGCCTCCAGGTCCCCGAATTCACGCTGCAGCATGCCGATGGCCTGGTGGGCCACGGAGGCCTCATAGGGAGCCGGATCGGCGGCCAGGATGGCCCGTGCCTTCGCCAGGGCCTCGTCGGGACGGGCGGCGGCCAGGGACAGCAGGTCGAGTATCCCGCCGTCAGCGACGTCGCCCTGACGAGTTCCGGCGGGCATGAATTGATGTTAAGCCTGGTCAGCCGTATGGTCCACTGGGATAATTGAAAGGCAAATTAACAGCAATCTGGACATTGCCGACCGGCCGGTGTTGAGGCCATCGGCCGCAGCGACATTGAAGGGTACAGATGAGCCTCGCGAAAAAGAGACCCGATCGGCGGCCCACGAAACTGGACGTCCAGCTGGACCTCATCGTGAGCGCTTTCCGGGAGAAAGGCACCGACATCGGTGTGGCGCTATTCCCGGGCGGCGGGCTGGACTTTATCTACCAGCGCGGGGTGATTCTGGTCCGGGACGCATATCTGGGCCAGGTGCGGGATATTGTCGGCGGCGGCGACACGGGTGATGGCTTCCGTGGGGGGGTGACGCTCTACTCGCTGGCCCGGGCCAAGATCCGCGACGCCATCGACGCCCTGGCCGAGATCGACCGGAGTCTCGGCATCGGGGTCGCGACACCGAACCACATCCTGTCGATCACCCCGGTCTGGCCGTGCCCGGCTACCGAGCCGGACGAGGTGCCGGCGGGTGTGCGGCCCGATCCCGGGCCCCGCGAGGGCGGCGGCGAAGGAGTGTCCATCTACGTCGCCGACACCGGGCTGCTGCCCGGAGCGTCGGCTCATTCGTGGCTGGCCGGCGTTACCGGGCAGCTAGACAAGCTCCCGGCGCCCGCGGCCGGCGGGGGAGTGCGTATACCGCCGTACACCGGCCACGGGACCTTCATCGCCGGCGTGGCCCGCTGCATGGCGCCGGTCTCGGCCGTGCACGTCACCAGCGACTTCGACACCGCTGGTGCGCTTTCCGAGTATGAGATCGTCAAACGGCTCGACGAGGCACTGGGCCTGGCCCCGGACATCATCAGCCTGTCGGCCGGCACGACGAGCCGCAAGAATCTGCCGCTGCTGAGCTTCGAGGTCTTCTGGGAGCGTTATCGCCACCACAAGGGCCTGGTAATGATCGCGGCCGCCGGGAACAACTCGACCCGCAGGCCGTTCTGGCCCGCGGCCTTTCCCGGGGTGGTCGGGGTCGGGGCGCTTGGCGCCAATGGCCGGGATCGCGCCTATTTCAGTGACTTCGGGCCCTGGGTCGACGTATATGCCCCGGGTGAGGGCCTGGTTAATGCGTACGCTGCCGGGGACTACGTGTGCCGTGAGCCGCCGGACATAGGCCAGGATCGGGTCTTCCACGGCATGGCGCGGTGGAGTGGCACGTCCTTTTCGACGCCGCTGGTCGCGGGCCTCGTCGCCGCGCGCATTTCCCGGACCGGTGAGAATGGCCGGCGGGCGGCCAAGGCACTCCTGGCCAGGGCGCGGAAACAGCGGATCCCCGGGGTCGGGCCGGTCCTGCGGCCGGGAGACGGCGGCGTCCATGAACACCGCGGTGTCCGCCGTTGACCAGCGCAGACCGCACAGGCACGGACCGCACAGGCACGGACCGCACGGGCACAGAGCGCGCTGGCATCGCGGGCCTGGTCACCGCCGCGGCCGACGGTGACGCCGCCGCCTGGCAGGTGCTCGTCGAGCGCTTCGGCGGGCTCGTGTGGTCCATCACGCGGGCCCACCGGCTGGCGGCAGCGGATGCGGCCGACGTATTCCAGACGACCTGGCTCCGCCTCGCCGAGCATGTCCGCCGGATCGACAATCCGGACAGCGTCGGCGCGTGGCTCGCGACCGCTGCCCGGCGGGAATGCCTGCAGAGCATTCGCGTGTCCACCCGGACCATCCCCACCGATGACATGGCGCGGCTCGACCGGGCCCGGGCCGACGACAACCCCACCGAGGAAGCGGTGCTGCGCGCCGAGCGTGAACAGCAGGACGCGGAGCGGGCGGCCGATATCTGGCGCGCGGCCGCGAGGCTGCCCGTGCGCTGCCGTGAGCTGCTGAGAATCTTGATGGCGTCACCTGCGCCAAGCTATGCCGAGGTCGCTGCCGCACTCGATCTGCCGGTTGGCAGCATCGGCCCGACCAGGGCCCGTTGCTTGCGGCGGCTGCGCGAGGAGCTGACGGGAGGTATCAAGGAGCGTCCCGCGCACTCTTAGCATCACCAGGCCAAGGAGACCGGATATGCATAACGAGCCCGACGATGACCAGCTGGAGGAAGCGCTCCGGCGGCACGCGGCTCGCCTGGAGCCGGTACCCGCGAGCCTGCTCCAGGCGGCGCAGGATGCCTTCGCGTGGCGCGACGTCGACGGCGATCTGGCCGAGCTCGTGTTCGACTCGCTCCTCGACACCGACGACGCGGCGCTGGTGCGCGGCTCCCCGGATCGGCGGCTGATCTCGTTCCGGGCCAGCGGGCTGACCATCGATGTCGAAATAACGATCGCGGCCGCGGGACGCGCCGTACTGGGCCAGATCATGCCTCCACTGAGAGCCGCGGTGGAGATCCGCAACCCGCAGGGTGCGGTCACGGTCGAGGCCGACGAACTGGGGCGCTTCCGGTCAGGTCCACTGCGCGCAGGCCCGATGAGCCTGCGGCTCAGGCTCGCCGCTGACGCGCCCGGGTCTCAGGTCGTGACCGACTGGCTCGCCATCTAAAGCAGCGCAACGCTCCAACGTCACGTCGCCACATCAGGCCAACGGCCCGGCTGGCGGTCCTTCAGAGACGCTCCGCACCACGGGCAGAACGCGGTAGTCATCCGGGGAGACTACGGCGCGGGGCGGGCTGGTTCTGATTGACGGCGAGACTGGCCTCCCGGCCGTCGCTTGAGAGCGAGACTGACCTCAGCCGACTGTGACGTGATAGCGAGAACGGTTGACCCGCACGTACGAGGGGGATAACCTTTTTGTCATTAATTAATAGGAAACTTTCCTATTAATTAATGACCCTGGCCCCCCTGGGAGGAAATGTGCATCTAACCCCGCTTGGCCCGCGCTGCCGAAGCGTGCGGGCACTCCTGCGATGGCGGACGATCGCGCCCGCCTTCAGCGCCGTCCTCCTGGCCGGCGGCGCGACCGCGGCCGTGGCCGCCGCGGTCCAGGCCGCACCGGCGGCGAGCACCGCCCTGACGGTCAACTGGTACGAATCAGCACCGTATTACAGCACGCTGGACTCGAATGCCCCCAACGTCGGCCAGGTGATGTCCGCCACCGGTCAGAAGGCGTTCGACATGGCCTTCATCCTGGCTAATGGCAGTTCCTGCTCGCCCTCCTGGGACGCCTCCGACCCGGTGTCCTCCGATACCCAGGTGGCCGCCGTCATCAGCCAGATCCGCTCGGCCGGCGGCGACGTGATCGTCTCGGCGGGGGGCTACAACGGGACCAAGCTGGGCCAGGTCTGCGGTTCGGCCTCGGCCACCGCGGCGGCCTACCAGCAGGTGATCACCACTTACGGCTTGCACGCGATCGACTTCGACCTGGAGGAGCCGGAGATCGAGAACTCCACGGCCATCGCCTACGAACTCGGCGCCGCGCAGATCCTGCAGCAGCAGAACCCGGGCCTGTTCATCTCGATCACCATGCCAGCCACGCCCACCGGTGCGAACTACTTCGGCCAGCTCCTGCTCAACCAGGCCAAGAGCCTGGGGTTCACCCCGAACGACTACACGATCATGCCGTTCGACGGTGGCTTCAGCGGCGGCTCATCGCAGGTCACCGCGCTGCAGGATTTCAACGCCCAACTGGTGAGCACGTTCGGCTGGAGCAGCGCGCAGGCTTACGCGCACGAGGGCTTCTCCGGAATGAACGGCCGGACGGACTCGGCCGAGTACTTCTACCAGAGCGATTTCCAGACCGTGCTGGCCTTCGCGGAGAGTTCCGGCCTGAGCAGGTACACGTTCTGGTCCGTCAACCGCGACCGCGTGTGCAGCCCGGTGGACAACGGCTTTACCTCCAGCGAGTGCAGCAGCGTCGCGCAGAATCCCTGGGACTTCACGGCCTACACCGTGGCCTTCGCCAATCACACGTCGGCTACCACGCCGCCGACTCCGACCCCGACCCCCACTCCGACCCCCACTCCGACCCCCACTCCGACCACGGGATCGTGCACGGCGGCCGCGTGGGTGTCGAACATCGCGTACGTCTCGGGCAACGTCGTCTCCTACGGCGGCGACAAATGGACCGCCAACCAGTGGAACTACGACGAGGTTCCAGGCGGCGCATCGGGCGCCTGGAACAACGGCAGCCCCTGCTGAGACGGCCCTGCTGTCCATTTTCAGCCAAAGCTCATAGCCAATTATGTCCTATTAGTCACGTTGCTGTTGGTAACGTGATGTCTCATCTCCATCTG
Source organism: Streptosporangiaceae bacterium (assembly GCA_033854735.1). Classification (GTDB taxonomy): domain Bacteria; phylum Actinomycetota; class Actinomycetes; order Streptosporangiales; family Streptosporangiaceae; genus JAWWPY01. Next base: position 7,942 of record JAWWPY010000389.1, read on the forward strand.
CTGGGCTGGGAATTGATGCTGGGGGCGGCCCCGCGTCCGTAGGCACAACAGCTGAGGAGACCCATGAGGCTCATCCGCGTGAGACGTAACTGGCTGGTCGCGGCCGGATTAGCGACAGTGCTGCTGACCGCGGCCTGCGGCGGCTCGAGTGGCGCCGCGAAGAGCAGCGGCACCGGGCCCGAGAAGCCCCGCCTCACGGTCGCGGCGCTGCCGATAGTGGACGATGCGCCGCTCTTCCTGGCCATCAAGAAGGGCTACTTCAAGCAGCAGGGCCTCACCGTCACTCCCGAGATCATCGCGCAGAGCACGCTGGCGCTCCCCGACCTGCTGCATGGCTCGGTCGACATCGTCGGCGGCGGAAACTACGTGTCGTACTTCGAAGGGCAGGCCAAGGGGACCTTCAGCCTTCAGGTCCTGGTGGCCGGGGTGGCCTGCACCGCGAGCAGCTTCGGTGTCCTGGCCATGCCGGGGTCGGGCATCACGAGCCCGGCAGGCCTGGCGGGCAAGACCATCGCCGTCAACCTCACCAACAACATCCAGACGCTCACGACCAACGCCGTGCTCAAGGCCGCTGGGGTGAACACGGCCACGGTGAAGTATGTCGCCATCCCCTTCCCGGACATGGCTACCGCGCTCAAGGCCGGCCGGGTTGATGCCATCAGCGTGGTGGAGCCGTTCCTGTCCGGCGCGGAGCACGCCATGGGGGCCAGGCAGGTTATGTCCGAGTGCTCGGGCCCGACGTCGGCCCTCCCGCTCTCCGGTTACTTCGCCACCCGGGCGTGGACCCAGAAGTACCCGCGGACCGCGCGGGCCTTTCAGCGTGCAATGGACCGGGCGCAGGCGTTCGCTAACTCTGATCCCGCCGCGGTCAAGCAGATCCTGCCGACCTACACCAAGATCACCGCGCAGGCGGCCGGGGGCATCCACCTCGGCTCCTTCCCGGTCACGCTGGCCGCGGCCCAGCTGCAGCGGGTCGCCGACCTGATGCACTCGGGCGGGCTGCTGGCGAGCGCGTTCAATGTGCAGCCGATGCTTTTCCACTGAGTTTCGATGACTCAGGGTTGTCCGCCAGCGCCGAGGTTCCGGTGAGCCAGCGGCACCACTGGGCCCGCGGCATGGCCGGGATCGCCGCGTTCCTGCTGGCCGCTGAGGTGCTCGGGCGGACCGGCATCATCAGCCCGGCCGTCCTCCCGCTCGCTTCCACGGTGCTCGCGCGGGCGGCTGGGCTGGCCGCCGAGCCGCGTTTCCTGGCCGACGTCGCCGCCACCCTGGAAGCGTGGGCGCTCGGGCTCGCCATCGCGGTCGTGGTGGCCGTTCCCGCGGGCGTCGTGCTCGGCAGCCTGCCGGGGGTGCGCACCGCCACCCGGGCCGTGGTGGAGTTCCTGCGGCCGGTCCCTTCGGTCGCGCTGATCGTGCTCGTGGGACTGGTCCTCGGCCCGGGCCTGCGGATGAACGTCACGCTGATCGTCTACGCGGCGGTCTGGCCGGTGCTGTTCAACACGATCTACGGCCTTGACGACACCGATCCGGTGGCCGAGGAGACGCTCCGGGCCTTCGGGTTCGGCCGCCGGGCGGTTATCCGGTTCGTCTCGCTGCCCAGCGCGGCGCCGTTCATCGCCACCGGGATCCGGCTCGCCTCGTCGATCGCGATCATCCTCAATATCAGCACCGGGTTTCTCACCGGCCGGATCAGCGGCAGCGGGATCGGCGCGTTCATCGCCGATGCGAACACCGGCGCGGGCAACACCGCGCTCGTCCTGGCCGCGGCGCTCTGGACCGGCCTGCTCGGCCTGGTCCTCAACGCGGCCCTGGTCGGGGCCCAGCGGCGGCTGCTGCCGTGGCATCAGGCCTACGCCGCGGAGGCGCGATGACCGCCCGGCCGCCGCGCTGGACCGGGCTAGCGCAGCGCTGGACGGTGCTCCTGGTCGGGGCGGGCGTGTGGGAGGCGTGGGCGCGGTTGCAGCGCAGCGCGTTTTTCCCGCCGCCCACCGCGATCCTGGCCCGGATGTACCGGCTGTGGTTCTCCGGCCCGGTGGCACACCTGTTCCTCACGCCGGATGCCCTCGGCAACCTGCTGCCGAGCCTGGGCCGGGTCCTGGCCGGGCTGGCCATCGCGGTCGTCGCGGGGGGTGCCACCGGCCTGGCCCTGGGCCGGTCCGCCGCGGTAAGTGGCTACCTCGACCCGCTGCTGCAGTTCGCCCGGGCGCTGCCCGCGGTGACGCTGGTGCCGGTGTTCATCGCCATCTTCAGGATCGGCACCCAGATGGAAGTGGCGACGATCGCGTTCGGCACCATCTGGCCGATCCTGCTCAACACCGCGGACGGCGCCCGGTACCTCGACCCGGTCCAGGTGGAGACGGTCCGGGCCTTCCGGCTTCCCGGGTGGGCCCGGCTGACCATGCTGATCATCCCCGCCGCGTTGCCCAAGTTCTTCGCCGGGCTGCGGCTGAGCGTGTCGCTCGCGCTCATCCTCATGGTCTTCGCGGAACTCGCCGGGAGCAGCAACGGCCTCGGCTACGAGATGAACAACGCCGAGAGTTCCTTCGACCTGACCTGGCTGTGGTCCACGCTCGTGCTGGTCGCCATCCTCGGGAACCTGCTCAACGTGCTTGAGCTGGCCGTCGAGCACCGGCTGCTGGCCTGGCACCGCGCCGCCCGGGACGGCACCAATTGACGGAGCCAGCTAACAGGAGCGCCATGCTCGAGATCACTGACCTGACGCACTCGTACGGGCCGCCGGGCACCGGCCATCTGGCCATCGACCGGATCACCCTGACGGTGGCCGACGGTGAGCTGGTCAGCATCGTGGGCCCGTCCGGCTGCGGCAAGTCCACCCTGCTGCGATGCGTCGCGGGCCTGCTCTCCCCGGCCGGGGGACGCGTCGTGCTCGGCGGCGTGCCGGTAGACCGGGTTCCCGACGGGCTGGCCCTGGTCTTCCAGGACTACAGCCGCTCCTTGCTGCCCTGGCTGAGTGTCCGGGACAATGTGGCGCTGCCGCTGCGCAGGAAGCAGCCCAGCAGGCAGCCCAGGAAGCAGCCCAGGAAGCAGCAGAGCCGCGCGGCGCGCCGGGAGGCGGCGGTCGCGGCGCTGGCTACGGTCGGGCTGACCGGCACCGCGCAGAAGTACCCGTGGCAGCTGTCCGGCGGGATGCAGCAGCGGGTCGCCATCGCCCGCGCCCTCGCCAGTGAGCCGGTCCTGCTGCTGATGGATGAGCCGTTCGGCTCGGTGGACGCCCAGACGAGGGAGGACCTGGAGGACCTGATCCTGGCTGTGCGCCGCGCGCGGGACATTACGATCCTGCTGGTCACCCACGATGTGGACGAGAGCGTTTATGTCGGCGACCGGGTCGTGGTACTGACCCGCGGGCCGGGCCAGATCCGCGCCGAGCTGCCGGTGGATCTGCCGTCCCCCCGCGACCAGATCACCACGCGGGAACTGGCGGCGTTCGTGCACCTGCGGACCGAGGTGAGCCGGATGGTCCGGGCCAGCTCGCTATGACACGTCCCTATGACAAGGGGGAGTTGCGCTGCATCTGCAGCAGGAACTCGGCGTTGGAGGAGGTCGTCCGGGTCTTCTTCAGCAGCAGCTCGATGGCCTGCTGGGAGTCGAGTTCGGCGAGCACCCGCCGCAGCTTGGCCGTGATGGCGTGTTCCTCGGCCGACATGAGCAGGTCGTCGCGGCGGGTGCTGGAGGGTGTCACGTCAATGGCCGGGAAGATGCGTTTCTCGGCGAGATCCCGGCGCAGCCGCAGCTCCATGTTCCCGGTGCCCTTGAATTCCTCGAAGAACACGTCGTCCATTCGTGATCCGGTCTCCACCAGGGCGGTGGACAGGATGGTCAGCGAACCGCCGTTTTCGATGTTGCGGGCGGCGCCGAGGAACTTGCGGGGCGGGTACAGCGCGCTGACCGCCACGCCGCCGGCCAGGATCCGGCTGCTCGGCGGGGCGGCGATGTTGTAGGCGCGGCCCAGCCGGGTGATCGAGTCAAGGAGCACGACGACGTCGCGGCCCGTTTCGACCAGGCGCTTGGCCCGTTCGATGGCCAGTTCCGCGAGTGCGATGTGCTCCTTCGCGGCCTGGTCGAAAGTGGCGGCGATGACCTCGCCGCGTACCGACCGGACCAGGTCGGTGACCTCCTCTGGCCGCTCGCCGACGAGCACCACCATCAGGTGCACCTCGGGATGGTTGGCCGCTATCGCCGCGGCGATAGCGGCGAGCACCATCGTCTTGCCGGCCTTGGGCGGAGACACGATGAGACCGCGCTGGCCCTTGCCGATCGGGCTCACCAGGTCGATGATCCGCGCGATCGCCGAGCCGCCGGCCGACTCGAGCCGCAGGCGTTCCTGTGGGTGCAGAGGGGTCAGCGCGCCGAAGTCGGGACGGTCCTTGGCCAGCGAGGCCTCGAGGCCGTTCACGGTGTCGAGGTGGGCCAGCACGGCGTGCCGGTCACGGGTCCGGCCTGGGCGGGGCACCTGGGCGGTGCCCTCGATGTGGTCGCCCGTGCGTAGCCCGAACTGCCTGACCTGGGCGATGGACAGGGAGATGTCGTCTGGGTCCTGCTCGTAGCCGGAGGCGCGGATGAACGCTTTGCTATCTCCGACATCGAGGATGCCCGACACCTGGACCGCAGGGGTGTCGGGGAGTTCGGCGGCAGGCGGCCGTGCTGCCCGCTGCCGGGTGATTGTTGCCATACAGGGATTCCTTTCCAAGGAACGGCGTAGATTTTGGGTACGGCAGGAGAAGCGCCGCGCCGGCTCAGCGAAAATGAGCACGAGTGCGACAGCTGCAAAAAACGCCGCCGGGGTAGATCCGGCATTTCGGGAAAACGCTCTACGTCCTCACCCGAGCCTTGGCTCCACGTATTCGGAACCTTGTCCGGGGGTGAGACGGAGCCCGGGGGCCCTTCTCAGGGACACGCTCCCGCTACCGCAGGAAGCTTCACTTGATGTGACTATATACCGGAACGTCGGCGCACTGCCAAATCATTCCGGCCGGGCTCCGAGAACACGTGGCACCAGATGCGCCAGAGCGGTGTTCTCCGGCCGGCCCAGCCGGCTAAACGGGCAGATTGTCGGCGGCCCAGGTGGTGAGCTCGCGCAGCGCGGGGAGCAGCGCCAGCCCGGCCGGGGTCAGCGTGTAGCCGACCGCGATGGGCGGCCCCTCGTCGACCGAGCGCTGGACCAGGCCGGCCCGGCACAGTTCGGCGAGCCGCTCGGAAAGCATCGAGTCGCTGATTCCGCTGATGGCCCTTTTCAGCTCGGAGAAGCCCGCGGGTCCGGTGATCAGCGTCCCCAGCAGGACGCCGTTCCAGCGCTTGCCCAGGAACCCGAACGCCCGGGCCAGCGCGGCATCGCAGACCCTGGGCTCGTGGCCCACGTCACACTCCCTCGCCATACCTCCATGGTAGCTGGTGCTATGCTCGGCGATGTAACTAAGTTTTTCAGAGTAGCTTCTATAGAAAGAGTGAGATCATGACCGTAACCGAGAGCATCGCGCCCCCGGCCCTGGCGCGCCTGGACGACGCCGGCCGTGCCCTCCTGTTCACCGACGCACGGACGGCGAACAGCTTCGCGCCCACCCCGGTCACCGACGACGAGCTGAACGAGATCTGGGAACTGGCCAAGTGGCCCCCGACCGCCGCGAACATCCAGCCCCTGCGGGTCCTCTACGTCCGCCCGGGGCCGGGACGTGACCGGCTGGTCGAGCACATGGCCGACGGGAACAAGGCCAAGACGGCGTCCGCCCCGGCCGTCGCGGTCCTCGCGCTGGACACGCAGTTCCACGAGCACATCCCGGCCGTGATGCCCCACAAGCCAGAATTGAGGGACGTCCTCGAGGCCAACGAGACCATGCGGACCGAGACCGGGCGGTTCAGCGCCGCACTGCAAGCCGGCTATTTCCTGCTGGCGGTCCGCGCGCACGGCCTGGCCGCCGGGCCGATGGGCGGCTTCGACGCGGCCGCCCTCGACGCCGACTTCTTCCCCGACGGGCGGTGGCGCTCGATCCTGGTCGTCAACATCGGCCACCCCGGCCAGGACCCGTGGTTCGGCCGGCTCCCCCGCCTCGACCACTCCGACGTGGTCCAGTGGGCCTAGCGCCAGGCGATCCGGCGTGCGGCGGCGGCCCAGGCCCGGGCCTGGGCACCGCCGGCCGGCTCGTAGCGCCGCAGTTGCGCGGTGCCGCGCAGCAGCGCCCGCATTCCGGCCAGGTCGCCTGGCCCGGCGCCGAGGGAGCGCGCCTGGACCAGGATGTTGCCGAGGGCCGCGGCCTCGGCGGGCCCGGCTACGACGGGTAGCCCGCAGGCGTCCGCGGTGAGCTGGCAGAGCAGCGCGTTGCGCGACCCGCCGCCGACGATGTGCACCGTGTCCACCTGGCCGCCGGACAGTTCCTGGACCTGGCCGATCGCCCGCCGGTAGGCCAGGGCGAGGCTGTCGATGATGCACCGGACGGTGTCCGGCGGATCCCGCGGCGGGCTCTGGCCAGTCCGGCGGCACGCCTCGGCGATGCGGGCTGGGATGTCACCGGGCGGCAGGAACACCGGATCATCGGGGTCGACCACGGCCCGCAGCGGCGGCCACCGCGCCGCCTCATCGAGCAGGGTCTCCAGGTCGGCCGGCCGCCCGGCGTCCGACCATGCCCGGACCGATTCCTGCAGCAGCCAGAGCCCCATGACGTTGCGCAGGTAGCGGATGGTGCCGTCGATTCCTGTCTCGTTGGTGAAGTTGGCGACCCGGCTGCCCTCGGTCAGTACCGGCTCATCCAGCTCCACTCCGACCAGGGACCAGGTGCCGCAGGAGATGTACCCGAAGCCGGAGCCGGCCGCTGGCACGCTGACCACGGCGGAGGCAGTGTCGTGCGAGCCGACCCCGACCACGGGAAACGCCGCCCGCCGCCCGCCCGGACCGGTCCGCCCTCCTGAGCCGGACCGGCCGCCCGAGCCGCCCCGGCCGCCCGAGCCGCCCCGGCCGCCCAGCCCGGTCCGGTCCGCGACCTCCGGCAGCAGCTCACCGATGATGGCGCCGGGCGGGCGCAGCGGCGGGAACAGGTCGGCCCGGATGCCCGCACGCTCCATGATCTGAGTCGCCCAGGTTCGGGTGCGCACGTCGTAGAGCTGGGTGGTGGACGCGTTGGTCACCTCCGCGCCCACTTCCCCGGTGAGCCAGTAGGCCAGCAGGTCCGGGATCAGCAGCAACGTCCGGGCCGCCTGCAGTTGCGGCGTCGCGGCCGCGGCGGCGATCTGGTAAATCGTGTTGATCGGAAGCTGCTGGATACCGGTCACCGCGTACAGTTCCTGCGCCGGGATCGCCGACAGCACGCCCGCCGCCACCCCGTCGGTCCGGGCGTCCCGGTAGTGCACCGGGTTGCCGAGCAGCGCGCCGCTGGAGTCGATCAGGCCGTAGTCCACGCCCCACGAGTCGATCCCGAGGCTGGCCAGGTCGAAGTCCCTGGCCGCCGAGCGCAGGCCGTCGAGCACGCCCCTGTAGAGCCGCAGGATGTCCCAGTACAGCGTGCCGAGAACGGGCACGGGATCGTTGGGGAATCTGTGCGTTTCGTGCAGCCGCAGCAGGCCGGGTCCGACCTCGCCCACCATGACCCGGCCGCCCGACGCCCCCAGATCGACGGCGGCGACCGCGGTGGGCGGCACGTCCGGGGCTCCCATCAGCGGAGGAAGGCGGCGGCCACTCCGGCGTCGACCGGAATGTGCAGCCCGGTCGTGAGGGGCAGGTCGCCGGCGGTGAGCACGACGACGGCGGCCGCGACGTGCTCCGGCAGCACCTCGCGCCTGAGCAGCGTGCGCTGGGCGTAGAAGGCGCCGAGTTCCTCCTCGGGCACGCCGTAGACAGCGGCCCGCTGGGCTCCCCAGCCACCGGCGAAGATGCCCGAACCGCGGACCACCCCGTCCGGGTTGATCCCGTTGACCCGGATGCCGTACTCGCCGAGTTCCGCGGCCAGCAGCCGGACCTGGTGGGCCTGGTCGGCTTTGGCGGCGCCGTAGGCGATGTTGCTCGGCCCGGCGACGACCGAGTTCTTACTGCAGATGTAGACGATGTCCCCGCCCATGCCCTGGGCTTGCATGGTCCGCGCCGCCTCCCGGGCGACCAGGAACGAGCCCCGGGCCATGACGTCGTGCTGGATATCCCAGTCGTCCAGGCTGGTCTCCAGCAGTGGCTTGGAGATGGACAGCCCGGCGTTGTTGACCACGAGATCCACGCCGCCGAAGGCCAGGGCCGCGACCCGGAACGCCTCGATCACGCCGGCCTCGTCGGTCACGTCCGAGGTGACACCCACCGCGACGTCCCCGGTGGTCAGGTAGCCGGAGCCGATCTCGTCGGCGGCCTTCTGCGCCGCGCCGCCATCCCGGTCGGCGACGACCACGCACGCTCCCTCGGCCGCGAGACGCTGCGCGGTGGCCCGCCCGATCCCTGACCCGCCGCCGGTCACCAGGGCGACCCGGGTGGCCAGCGGCCGGGGCTTCGGGCGCCGTCTGAGCTTGGCCTCCTCCAGCGCCCAGTACTCGATCCGGAATTTCTCGCTCTCCGGGATGGGGGAGTAGCTGGAGACCGCTTCCGCGCCGCGCATCACGTTGACCGCGTTGACGTAAAACTCCCCGGCCACCCGCGCGGTCTGCTGGTCGGCGCCGAAGCTGAACATCCCGATCCCTGGGACCAGGACGATCGCCGGGTCGGCCCCGCGCATCGGCGGCGAGTCGGCGTCGGCGTGCCGTTCGTAGTACGCGCGGTACTGGTCACGGTAGGCGGCATGCAGTTCGCGGAGCCGTTGCGTAATGTCGGGCGCCGCGGCGGCGGGCGGCAGGTCGAGGACGAGCGGGGCCACCTTGGTCCGCAGGAAGTGGTCGGGGCAGGAGGTGCCGAGCGCGGCGAGCACCGGGTGCTTGCGCCGGGCCAGGAAATCCAGCACCACCGGGCGGTCGGTGAAGTGCCCGACCTGCGGATGGTCGGTGCTGGCCAGCCCGCGCAGGACCGGCGCCAGTGCGGCCGCCCGCTCACGGCGCTCGGCCTCCGGCAGCGGCTGAAATTCACGAACAATTTCCCCCAACGGCTCCGCGCGCCCATTCCGGTCCAGATACCCCTGCGCCGTAGCGATGATCTCCAGAGAGCGCGCCTCGCAGTCATCACTGGTATCGCCCCAGGCCGTGATGCCGTGCCCGCCGAGAATGACCCCGATGGCGCGGGGGTTGGCCCGGCGGAATCCGGCGATGTCCAGGCCGAGCTGGAATCCGGGGCGCCGCCAGGGAACCCAGCCGACCCGGTCCCCGAAGCAGGCCGCGGTCAGGGCCGGGCCGTCCGCGGCGGTCGCGAAGGCGATCCCCGAGTCGGGATGCAGATGGTCCACGTGCGCGGCGTCGACCAGTCCGTGCATGGCGGTGTCGATGGACGGCGCCGCCAGTGATCGGCCGTGCAGGCAGTAGTCGAAGGCGGCGACCATCTCGTCCTCGCGCTCGACGCCGGGGTAGACGCCGGTGAGCGCGCGGAGCCGGTCGAGCCGCAGCACGGCCAGGCCATCCGCGGTGAGGGTGCCCAGGTCACCGCCGGATCCCTTGACCCACAGCAATTCCGCGGGCTGACCGGTCACCGGGTCGGTGACCTCCCCCTTGGCCGAGGTGTTGCCGCCCGCGTAGTTGGTGTTACGCGGGTCGGCGCCGAGCCGGTTGCTGCGCTGGAGCAGCGCGGCGACCTCGGGCGGTGGCTGCGGGGCCATGTTCGCGTCCTCCATGTCTGGTAGCAATCAGTGCGGTGAGTTGTGCGCCTTATCTGCGTAAAACTCACCGCGCTGGCACGAGTCAACTGCCCCAGCTGGCCGGGGTGCCGCCGATGCGGTCGGCGATGATCTTCCGTCCGTAGCCGGAGCGGCGGTAGGCGGCGATCGGGTCGGGGTCCAGGCCCATCTCCTCGCGGAGGCCGGCCAGCAGGGGGCGGACGTCGGTGTTGTAGGCGTCCATCAGGGCGGCGTTCGCTCCCAGCACGTCCCCCTGGCGCTGGGCGGAGGCCAGTGCTTCCGTGTCGACCAGGAGGGCCTTGGCCGTGGCTTCCTGGACGTTCATGACGGACCGGATCTGGGCCGGGATCTTCGGTTCGATGTTGTGGCACTGGTCGAGCATGAACGCGATCCCCGCCTCCGGGCCGAGGGCCCGGGCCGCGGTGACTTCGCGCAGGATGCGGAACAGCTGGAAGGGGTCGGCGGCCCCGACCATCAGGTCGTCGTCGGCGTAGAAGCGGCTGTTGAAGTCGAACCCGCCGAGCCGCCCCGCGCGCAGCAGGATCGCGACGATGAACTCGATGTTGACGCCGGGCGCGTGATGCCCGGTGTCCACCACCACCGCGGCTCGCGGGCCCAGGGCCAGGCAGTGCAGCAGCGAGGTGCCCCAGTCGGGGACGTCGGTGCTGTAGAACGAGGGCTCGAACAGCTTGTACTCCAGCAGCATCCGCTGCTGCGGCGCGAGCCGGGCGTAGACGACGGCCAGGGCCTCGGCGAGCCGGTCCTGGCGGTCGCGGATGTCGTCCTGGCCGGGATAGTTGGTGCCATCGGCGAACCACAGCTTCAGGTCGGCCGACCCGGTGGCGTCCATGATGTCGACGCATTCCAGCAGGTGGGCCGTGGCCTTGGCGCGCACGGCCGGGTCGGGATTGGCGATGCTGCCCAGCATGTAGTCGTCATCCTGGAACACGTTGGCGTTCACGGTCCCGATCGCGATGCCGAGATCCGCCGCGTAGGCGGCCAGCGCCCCGTAGTCGTCGACCCGGTCCCAGGGAATGTGCACCGCCACGCTCGGCGCGACCCCGGTGAACGCGTGCACCTGCGCGGCGTCCGCGATCTTCTCCTGGGGCGTGCGGGGCACCCCCGGCTGGGCGAACACCTTGAACCGCGTCCCGGTATTGCCGAACGCCCACGACGGCAGCTCAATCCGCTGGGCCCGCAACGCGGACTTCACGGGGTCCTGCTTGACGGCCTCACTGTCGGCCATGACGGGACTCGCTTTCGATGTGGTGGTGACCTGGGCTAAGCGGCGGTGGCATAGTCAGGGATCCACCTCAGTCAGATCGACGCCGAGCAGGTCAGCGGTCGCGCGCAGCTCGGGAATCAGGTGGCCCGTGCCGAGGGCCCAGTGGTGCGAGACACCGGTGGCGCTCCAGGCATCGGCCCATTCGCCCGGATCACAGCCGAAGTCCACCCGCGAGGTGGTGTTCCCGATGGTGAGAAGCGGTCCCGGGACGACCTGGCCCTGCGCGGCGACGAAGCGGAAGCTGCCCGCGCGCTGCTGGGCGATGCCGAACGTGGTGACCGGGCCGTGGGTGACGTCGAATTCCACCGAGACACCCCAGCCCCGCTTGCCGTGGTAGACGCCCAGGCCGCGCAGCAGCGGGCGGCGCTGGCTGATGGCCAGGTGCGCGGGACCGTCATGGCCCATCTCGACCACGCCGTCACGGAAGTTCAGCGCCTGCAGTTCGGTGAATGAGCCGCCACCACCGAGGCGGTCGATGATCAGCATGGCCAGGGAGGTGCGTAGCTCATACTCGCCCGCCGCGGGAATGCCGCGCGCGGTCAGCAACGAGGCGCCGAGGATCATGCCGGCCCCGAGCCGCTCGTGCTGCTCGCCCTCCAGGCCACGGTGGTAATAGGCGAGACTGTCCAGGGCGAAGTCGCCGGCCAGCCGGTCCAGGCCGACCGACACCTTCGCCGCCCAGGCGAAGTCCTCGTCCGGCACGGATGGGTCGATCTCGAACACCTCACGGGTCAGCGCCATCCGCTCGGCGACCTCCGCGTCGGTCACCGCGCTGACCCGCACCCGCAGGTCGTCGAGTTCGAGGACCTCCATGTGCCCGCCGAAGTTGGCCGGCACGAGGGTGAGGTCGGTCGAGACGTCCAGCATGCCCGGGTACAGGTGGCCCATCAGCCCGTGCCGGCCGTGCCGCAGCGCACCGCGCACGCCGGCGGCCTTGATCCAGCGGGCGATCTTCACCCAGGCCCGCTCGTCCTCCAGGTAGCCCGACACCGACCGGAACGGGATCCCGCAGCGCAGGAAGGTGTTGGCCATCTCCGGCAGCGGGCAGGCGCCGCAGTAAGCCAGCCACTGCCCGGTGTCGAAGCGGGCGTGGTCCATGGCCTCGGTCGGCTGGAGATTGATCAGCAGCACCGGGGCCCCGCTGCGCTGCGCCACGGGCACCAGCATCGAGGCGGTCATGTAGGTGGTGAGGAAGCCGACGATAAGGTCGCAGCCCGCGACCCGCAGTTGCTCCGCCGCCCGGGCCCCGTCAGCGGCGTCCGAGATGAAGCCCACGTCGACCACGTCGCAGTCCAGCGCGCTCATCCGCTCGCTCACCCGGGCCGCGGAACGCTGCAGTTGCGGCAGCAGGTCAGGGAACTGCGGCCAGTACGCGCCCAGACCGCCCGAAACCAGGCCGACTTTGGCCCGCCGCGGGCTGACGCGCTGCAGGCCAGGTGGGACGCTGGCCGGCGTCTGGGCTGTCGTGGTCATCGTGTCTCTCCTCGTCCCGGCTCCTCATCGGCAAGCCGCCGCAGCTGGTCGTCCAGGTTGAAGATCTCCTTCAGCAGCACCAGCCCCTCGTCGGGCGGCCGCCCCTGAAGGCCGACGAAGTACTTGCTCATCTCCGCCTGCCACCGCGCGTTGACTTCGGTGGCGGCCATCGCGGCCTGCGCCTGGTCCAGGTCCTCAGCCTCCAGGTACCCCACGAGCAGGCCGTCAGGACGGGCGAAGATCGAGTAGCGGTGCCATCCGCTCTCGTCCAGGGCCCGCAGCATGTCGGGCCACACGGCCGCGTGCCGCTCGGAGTACTCCTCCAGCAGCTCCGGTCGTACCTGCAGCAGGAAGCAGTACCGGTTCATGACTCCCTCGCTGCCCGGCCGGCCAACGCCGGCCGGGCACTGCACTGGGTCTGCGATCAGAAGTTGAACTGATCGATGTTGGACACGTCGAACACGGTCGGCGGCCCGAGCACGACTGACGGCCCGGTCGTGCCGGACGGCGCGAGAATGGTGTAGCTGCCGAGCTTGCCGCCCTTGAACGTGGACCCGGTCTTCAGGGTCACCGTGCCCGAGGCGAGCCCCGCTGCCGCGTAGCCAGCGAGGTAGCCCAGGTTGTTCGGGTTCCACAGCTCGAACTCCTTGACCGTGCCGTCGTGCACGTAGGACTTCATCTGCGAGGGCAGCCCGAGCCCGGTCAGCGTCAGGTGGCTGAGCAGCCCCTTGTGGGTGTCCAGGTACTGCGCCGCGGTCGAGATTCCCACCGTGGTCGGCGAGATGATGCCGCGCAGGTTCGGGTAGGCCGACAGCAGGCCCTGGAGCACGGTGAGCGAGGTGGCCGGGTCGTCGTTGCCGTAGACGGTGCTGACCAGCTTCATGTTGGGGTACTTCTTCAGCTCCTGCTTCATGTAGACGATCCAGGCGTTCTGGTTCGTCGCGCTGGCCGCGGCCGACAGGATGGCGATCTGGCCCTTGCTGCCGATCTCCTTGGCCAGCACGTCAACCTCGGAGGTGCCGATCTGCTGGGTGTTGGCCTGGTTGATGAACAGGTGGCTCGGGGTGCTGCCGCAGTTGACGTCCGAGTCGAACGCCACGATCTTTATCCCGGCCTGGGCCGCCTGGTTAAGTGACGGGCACAGCGCCGAGGGGTCGTTGCCGGCTATGACGATCGCACTGGCGTGCGCCTGGATGGCGGCCTGGATCGACGGGATCTGCGCCGCCGCGGTGTCCTGGGTTCCACTGCTGACGACGACCTTGCCGCCGAGCGCCTTCAGCGCGGCTTCGCCGCCCTGGTCGGCGATGACCTCGTAGGGGTTCTGGGTGTCCTTCGGGATGTAGTAGACCGTCAGGCCCTGCTTGATGGAACTCGAGGTGGGAGAAGAGCTCGAACTGGCCGTGGTTCCTGAGGAACCGCAGGCCGCGGCGGCTGTGATGACGAGCGCCGCCATGACGGCTCCGGTCACCGTGCGTCTCGCCGTCCATGCTGTACGCATATGGGTGCCTTTCTGAGGAGGGTTGCTGGTTGGTGTGGTGGGATTTGAATGGGCCCGTCAGGCGTGCCGCCGGGCCCGCTCGCGGATCCGCCGGATGGCTTCACCCCCGTTGGGGAGGATCACGCTGATCAGCAGCAGGACACCGATGATGATGTTCTGCACCTCGGGCTGGACGTTGCGCTGGGTGAGGGCTTGCTGCAGGCAGCCGACGATCGCGACCGAGAGCACGACGCCCACGACCGTGCCGCGGCCGCCGAAGATCGACACCCCGCCGAACAGGACGATCGCGACGACGTTGAGTTCGAGCCCGGTGCCGGCGTCGTAACTGACCGACGCGTTCTTCAAGGTGAACAGGATCCCGGCGAACGCGCACATCACGCCGGACAGGACGAACAGCCAGAACTTGATCCGGTCAACCCGGATACCGGCGAACTGGGCGGCCTCCCGCTGCAGGCCGATGGCGATGAGCGCGCGGCCCAGTGCCGTGGCATGCAGGACTACGCCGGTAACTATGGCCAGGAGCAGGAAAATCGCCGCGGAGTACGCGAGCTGCGTTCCCGGGACCGGGGCGACCCCGATTTTGGTCAGCGAGGGGGGGAACCCGGTAATCGTCCGCGGGGCCAGCAGGATCTCTGCGATACCGCGGAAGAGGGTGAGCGTGCCAATGGTGACGGCGATCGACGGCAGGCCGAGCTTGGCGACCAGCGCCCCGTTGAGCATGCCGCCGAGCGCCCCGACCGCGAGCGCCGCTGCTATCGCCAGCCAGATCGGCCATCCGTCACTGAAGAGGCTGCCCATGACGGTGCCGGACAGGCCGAGCATGGACGCCACGGACAGGTCGATCTCGCCCGCGACGATGATCAGCATGAGCGGCAGCGCCATGATGGCGATTTCGCCCATGTTGAGGCCGATGTAGAAGAGGTTGGTCGGGTTGAGGAAGTACGACGACCCGGACGAGCCGAAGATCAGCGTGCCGATCAGCACCACGACCAGCGCGCTTTCCCAGCGGAGCAGGCTGCGCACGGTGGCGCGCCTCCCGCCGGCGGGGCGGTTTCTGCTGCTGCCCGGGGACTTGGTGGCGACGTCAGATGTCACGGTGCGCCCCCTCGGCTGAGCGCAGGCTCCGTGCGACCCGCAGGCTCAGCCACCGGTCGAACGCGATGGCGGCCAGCAGCAGGGCGCCGGCGATCGCCTCGTTCCAGAACGATGAGATCTTGGTCGCGACGAGCGCCTGGTTGATGGTGTTCAGCAGCAGCGCGCCGAGCGCCGCGCCGAGCACTGTGCCGCTGCCGCCGAAGATGGCCACCCCGCCGACCACCACCGCGGCGATCACGCTCAGTTCGTAGCCGGCCCCTCCGGTCACGTCGACCTGCGCGTGTATCGCGAGGAACAGCGCGCCGCCCAGGCCCGCGAGTGCGCCGCTCGCCGTGAACGCGGTGAATATCCTGCGCCCGGTGTGAATCCCGGCCAGCGCGGCCGCCTCCGGGTTGGACCCGATCCCGTACAGGTCACGCCCCCACCGGAAGGACCGCATGGCGTAGCCCGCCGCTGCCACGGCCACCGCGACGGTAATCGCCAGCCACGGAATGCCGAACAGGTTCTTGTAGCCGAAGGTGATGAAGGCATGCGGAATGCTGGCCGGATCGATCGTCTTGCCGTTGACGATCAGGCCGTCGAGGCCGCGGACGATGTAGAGCATGGCCAGGGTGACCACCAGGCTGGGCACGCGGGCCACCGTCGTGACCAGCCCGTTGACCGCGCCGATCGCCGCGCCGATGCCGATGGCGACGAGGAAGCCCACCAGCACGGGCATCTGGTGATGGTGCTTGAAGAGGTCTCCCACGATGTAGGCCGACAGGCCGACGACCGAGCCGACGGACAGGTCCACGTTCCGGGTGACGATCACCATGGTCTCGCCGACGCCGAGCAGGGCGATCAGCGCGGCGCCAGTCAGCAGTTGCTGGATGCTGGCCGCGCTGGCGAAATCGTGGTTGTTCAGCGTGGTGAGCCCGAAGACCACGATGATCGCCAGGGCGATGCCGAGTTCACGGGCCCGCAGCAGCGACTCCAGCCGGCCCGTCCGGGCCGCGGTGACCGGCGCGATGAGGGTGCTCATGCGGTGTCTCCCGCTCGCCTGCGGGGCGCCTGGAGCCCCTCCGGCTCGCTCATGCGGCTGGCCGGATCTGGCCGGTGGCCGCGCGCATGATGGCGTCCTCGTCGGCCTCGGCCCGGGTGAACTCGGCCGTGATGCGGCCTTCCCGGAGCACCAGCACCCGGTCGGCCACGCCGAGGACCTCGGGCAGTTCGGACGAGACCATCAGCACGGCCAGCCCGTCGGCCACGAGTTTGTCGAGGAGGCGGTGCACCTCGGCCTTGGTGCCGACGTCGATGCCACGGGTGGGTTCGTCGACGATGAGCAGCGAGGGGCTGCGCGCCAGCCACTTGCCGAGGACGGCCTTCTGCTGGTTGCCGCCGGAGAGCGTGGAGACGGCGTCGCGCAGCCGCGAGAACTTCAGCTGGAGGCGCTCGGCCCACGTGATGGCCAGTTCCCGTTCACTCGATGGCCGGATCAGGCCGAACCGGCGCAGCCGGCCCAGCGAAGCAAGGGCCATGTTCCGGTCGATGCTCAGGTCCATCACCAGCCCCTGCTGCCGCCGGTCCTCGGGGACGAGAGCCACGCCGGCCTTCATCGCAGCGAGCGGCTGGCCGTTGGGCAGTTCGGCGCCGCGCACCCGGACCGTCCCTGACGTCCGCTTGTCAATGCCGAAGATGGCGCGGACAACCTCGCTGCGCCCGGCGCCGACGAGACCGGCCAGGGCAACGATCTCGCCCCGCCGGACCTGGAACGTGATGTCATTGAACACACCGTCGTGGCCGAGATGCGCGACGTCGAGGACGACCTCCCCTGGCTCAGTCGCGGTCTTGGGGAACATCGCGTCGAGGTCCCGGCCGACCATCGACCGGATGATGTCGTCGACGGTCACGTCCTCGATCAGCGCGCTGCGGGTGAAGCGGCCATCGCGCATGATCGTGACCCGCTGGCAGCACGCGAACGCCTCCTCCAGCCGGTGCGAGATGAACAGCACGGCCGCGCCGCGGGCGCGAAGCGTCCGGATCACCTCGAACAGCCGCTCCACCTCCACCGTGGTCAGCGCGGCGGTCGGCTCGTCCATCACCAGGACCCGGGCCTGGAAGGACAGCGCCTTGGCGATCTCGGCGATCTGCTGATCGGCGACGGACAGGCCGCGCGCCACACGGTCCGGGTCAAGCTGGACGCCTAGCTGCGCGAACAACTCGTTGGCCTGGTGGTTCATCGAGGTACGGTCGATCCGCCGTCCGGCCCGCAGCGGCTGCCGGCCCATGAAGATGTTCTCGGCGACGGTCAGGTCGGGGAAAAGCGTCGGCTCCTGGTAGATGATCGAGACACCCGCTGCGCGTGAGGCGGCGGGTCCGTTGAAGGTCACCGGCTCGCCGTCCAGCAGCAACCGCCCGCTGTCCGCCGCGTGCACGCCAGCGAGGATCTTCACCAGCGTCGACTTGCCGGCTCCGTTCTCGCCCAGCAGTGCGTGCGCCTCGCCTGGGTACAGGGTGATAGACCCGTCCTCCAGGGCGCGGACCGCGCCGAATCTCTTGGCCGCGTGCTCAAGCACCAGCACCGGCGACGGACTGCCCTGGTCCGTCACGTCTTCATCCATCCACGTCATCCATCCACGTCATCCAGGCCGGCCCAGACCGCACCGCCGGCCACGGCACCCGCCCGCCATCCGTTTCGTCCATCCACGTCATCCGGGCCGGGCCAGACCGCACCGCCGGCTCCAGGTCATTCGGGCCGGGCCAGACCGCACCGCCGGCTCCAGGTCATCCAGGCCGGGCCAGACCGCACCGCCGGCCACGGCACCCGCCCGCCATCCGCTTCGTCCGTCCACGTCATCCATCCGTGGTGAAACCTTTCACTGATCGTGACCCCGGATGGTTCTCGGCGTCCGGGTCGTCCTGGCCAAGTGAGGGCGCTGCGATCGGGGTGGAACGTTTCAAATATGTGAAGCAGTGTCAGGCGATGTCACAGGCGTGTCAAGGGCAGCTACGGTCTGATGCTTGAATCGTTACAGACAGGTTTCCTAGCCGTTGCTGGCCCGCGCGACCCGCGCGGCTCCCACAGCCACGACCGCTCCAGATCACGGAGCCTTGCTGCCTCGAGGGCGACCCACCCCCGGGCACGGCCGACCTCCATGATCACCAGCCTTGCTGCCTTCGAGGGCGACCCAGCCCCGGGCACGGCCGATCTCCATGATCACGGAGTATTTCTGGGTCCATGTGTCCGGAATATTCCGTGATCATGGAGGGAGCTGGGGCGGAGCGGGAACGGAGCGGGAACGGGGTGCGCGTGGATCATGGGGGGAGCCGGTTTGACACGTTCCAATAGGCCCGTGACACTGGCAGCACAGGAGGACACCGTGGCGGATGCGCCGGTCAGCATCAGGGAGGTTGCCGCCCTTGCCGGCGTCTCGGTCGGCACCGTGTCCAACGTCCTCAACCGCCCGGATGTCGTGGCTGAGTCGACCCGGGACCGGGTCCAGGCGGCCATCAAGTCACTGGGCTTCATCAGGAACGAGTCGGCGCGCCAGCTCCGCGCCGGGCGCAGCCGGACGATCGGGCTCGTCGTCCTGGACGTGGCCAACCCGTTCTTCACCGACGTGGCACGCGGTGTCGAGGACGAGGCCAGCGAGGCCGGCCTGGCGGTCATCCTGTGCAACAGTGACGACAAGCAGGTGAAGGAATCCCGGTATCTCGAGCTGCTGGAAGAACACCGGGTCCAGGGCATCCTGATCACGCCGGTGTCCGGCGCCGACGAACGCCTGGCCCGGCTGCAGCGCCGGGGTACCCCCGTGGTCCTGGTCGACAGCAGATCACCTTCTCGTGGCCAGTGCTCGGTGTCGGTTGATGACGTGCTGGGCGGCGACTTGGCCGTGTCACATCTGCTCGAGGCGGGGCACGAGCGGATCGCGTTCGTGGGGGGGCCGATGAGCGTCCGGCAGGTGGCTGACCGCCGCGCGGGTGCCCTCCGGGCCCTGGGCCGGGCTGATGGCCGGGCCAGCGAGCTGTGCGTTATCGAAACGAACGCGCTGAACGTCTCGGCCGGCCAGCAGGCTGGCGTGACTCTGGCGGAGCTCCCGGCGGAAACCAGGCCCACCGCGGTTTTCTGCGCGAACGACCTGCTCGCGCTCGGTGTCCTGCAGGAGATGACGGCCCGCCGGATCCGGGTCCCGGAGAGCGTCGCCCTGGTTGGCTACGACGACATCGACTTTGCGGCCGCCGCGGCGGTGCCGCTCTCGTCAGTCCGCCAGCCCCGCCATCAGCTCGGCCGCTCCGCCGCCCAGCTGCTGATAGCGGAGACCCTCGCGGAGGACACCCACGAGCATCGCCAGGTGGTCTTCGAGCCGGAGCTGGTGATCCGCCGGTCCAGCCAGTCCCAGCGGTGGCGGTTCCGAGAGGCGCCGCTGGCCGCCGAAGCTTCCGAGTAAGCCGCTACGGCTTACGGCCCACTCCGCAAACAGAGGGCACATCCTCGATGTCAGGAAAGGGCGTGGGCTCGGGCCGCCAGCGTGTAATGGGCACTATTCCGGGTTCTACCAGCTCCAGGCCCTCGAAAAAGCCGGTGATCTGCTCGGGGCTACGGAGATGGTAGGTATTAGCTGAGTTGTCGTTGTAGTGCTGTATAGCCACGTTGAGCGTCTCGCTGGTATTCACGCCGTCGGTGAAGGCGAGATAGCTGCCAGATGGCAGGGGATCCAGCAGCTGCCTGATGATCGACTCCGGTTGGTCGGAGTCAGGGATCTGACCCACGATTCCGAGCAGGGTGAGCGCTACGGGCTGGGTGAAGTCCAGTGTCTTGACCGCTCCAGCGAGGATCTTGCCGATGTCGAGGAGGTCGGCGTCGATGTAGTCGCAGGCGCCCTCGGGCGTGCTGGTAAGCAGGGCCCGGGCGTGCGCGAGAACGAGGGGGTCGTTGTCCACGTAGACGACGCGCGATTCCGGTGCGATCGCCTGGGCGACCTGGTGGGTGTTGTTGGCGGTCGGCAGGCCGGTGCCGATGTCCAGGAACTGGCGGATGCCGGCCTGGCCGGCCAGGTACCGGACCGCGCGACCCAGGAAGACCCGCTGAGCACGGGCGATGCGGGTTATGTCCGGGAACATCGCCATGACCTGGTCACCGACAGCACGGTCGACTGGGTAGTAGTCCTTGCCGCCCAGAAAGTAATTCCACACCCGGGCCGAGTGCGGCACGGACGTGTCGATCCTGAACTTGCTGTCGGCCGCGGACGAACTGTCGGTCACGGGTAGCTTCTCCGCTCTGTGCTGCCATAGGGGGATATGGAGAGCGTAGTCGGCTTGCGTGCATGCGGGACCGCAGGTACGAATGGTGCTGCCTGGTGGCCGACCGGGAGCCTGCGGGAACGGTCGGGCTCAGGTCTCCTTCAGTAGCGCGCGGAGCAGGTCTTTGCTGGCTGTGCCGGTTTCGGCCTGGACACACAATTGGTCCATGACCGCCACGTAGTTGATGACAGCGTCGGGTTGGTCAAGGTAGAGGGCGCTGTTGAGCTGTTCGAGGTAGACCAGATCGGGCAGGTCTGGTTCCGGGAACCGCAAGATGGTGAACGGGCCGCCGGCCGCGGCGTGCGGGCCGGCATCAAACGGGACGACTTGCAGCGTGACGTTGGGCAGGTCGGTGATCTGAAGCAGGTGTTCCAGCTGGGCGCGCATCACCGTGCGGCCGCCCAGGGGCCGGCGCAGCGACGCTTCGTCGAGCACAGCCCATAGTTCGGGGGCATCGGGCTGCGTGAGCAGCTGCTGGCGCTTCATCCGGAGGCTGACCCGGCGGTCGATCTCCTCCACGGGCGCATGGGCGTTGGCGATGAGGATGACCGCGCGGGCGTAGTCCTGGGTCTGCAGCAGGCCGTGGACGAACTGCACCTCATAGGCGCGGATGATTGAGGCGGCCTTTTCCAGGCCGACGTAGAGCTCGAACCATTTGGGCAGGATGTCGTTGTACTGCTGCCACCAGCCCGGCGTATTGGCCTGGCGGGCAAGCGTCAGCAGCCCTTCGCGTTCGGTCTCGTCGGAAACCCCGTACAGGCTGAGCAGATCGGCCACATCGCGTTGTTTCGCGCCACTGCGGCCCCGCTCCAGGCGGCTGATCTTGGAATGGGTCGCCCGGATAGCCTGGCCCGCTTCATCGGTCGTGATCTGGCTGGCTTCCCGTAGCCGACGTAGCTGAGCGCCGAGCGCTATCCGCAACGCCGTCGGCTGGTAGCCAGCGTGAACCACCGCTCGGCCGGTCGGCTCGTCGCCGGGGACGCTCGGCCGTGCCTGATTTGAGATCATTCATGACTCCGTCGGGGTACAGCCAGACATGGTGGACTCACCGAAGTGTCCCATTCCCCCATGCCCGTTGCCTAGCCGGTCATTGCGAATCCCAAATATGCGGCCGTATACGGGTTCTTCACCCCCTGCTGAGGGCCGTGGACGACGGCCGCCGCGGGGGTGGATCTGCCGAGGGGGTGGATCTGCTGGGAGGGGTGGATCTGCCGAGGGGGTGGATCTGCTGGGAGAGGTGGATCTGCTGAGAGGTGGAATTGCCGAGGGGGTGGATCTTGCGTATCAGCGGACCAGGTAGTCGAACTGGCCGTCCTTGACCCCGCTTATGAACGCGGTGACCTCGGCCGGGGTGTAGATCAGCGCAGGACCGCCGGAATAGCGCGAATTACGGAGGGCGACCGACCCATCGGGCAGTTCAGCGACCTCGACACAGCTCCCGTTCGGGTTGCTGTAGTCGCTCTTGCGCCAGTTGACCTCCAGAAGTTCGGAGGCCGGCATGCCGTTGTAAGCCTGAACCATCGGCCTTCTCACCCCGAGTTCTCTCCAACCCACCCAGCCCAGCCAACGTAGCCAAGGCAGTGCACCCGGGCCGGTCGCGATGGCAGCACTGTACCGCGTGCACGTTCGTTTGTTCTGTTCAATCAGGTGTTCTTGCAGGTGCTCATACAACTGCACGTGCATCCACACGACCAAGCGCAGCAGGCGAGCACCGCCGGGCGAGCACCGCCGGGCAAGCGCAGCAGGCGAGCACCGCCGGGCGAGCACCGCCAGGTGGCGCACAGGAGCGATGGAGTGCCGGGTTGGCGGAGAGTGCCGGGCGGCGCATGTGCTGGACTGAATAGTTTAGCAACTTTCCTAACTAATGCGGCACCGGTAGGGCCGTAGCTAGT
>JAWWPY010000390.1:0-3437 GCA_033854735.1 Streptosporangiaceae bacterium
AAGGGCCTTCACGGGGGCCGTGATCTGGGATGCGTCGCCGACCAGGATCGTGACTAGGCG
The DNA here is from genome assembly GCA_033854735.1 of Streptosporangiaceae bacterium. GTDB lineage: Bacteria > Actinomycetota > Actinomycetes > Streptosporangiales > Streptosporangiaceae > JAWWPY01. The sequence continues at coordinate 61 of JAWWPY010000390.1, forward strand.
GTGCTCCGGGAACGCCGCGATGACCGCGGCTGTCGCCTCGGCGGTACCCGTCTCGGCCAGGCGCGCGTACAGCTGCGCCTGGTAGTCGTCCGGCAGGTGCTGTTCCACCTGATCTGCCAGCGTGCCGGCGACGGACGCGGCCCTCTCGTACTTAAGCGGCGCGACACCCACCAGATTTTGCACCGCCGTATCGCGCTCCGTATCGGTCAGGCCTTCCGCAGCGAGCGTGCGCAGCACCGTCCGCAGGTCATCCAGCGCGGGTCCCGTGGACGCCGTGTCCACGGAACCGCTGATGGCGAGCACCGACGCACCCGTCGCGCCGTCCGCGGCGTGTGGCGCCGGCGACCGCAGCACCTGCTCGAAGGCCCGTACCCCGTAGGTATAGCCCTTCTCCTCGCGCAGAACCCGGTCCAGCCGGGAGGTGAGCGTGCCGCCCAGGCAGTACGTGCCGAGCACCAGGGCCGGCCATACCGGGTCGTGCCGGTCCGGGCCGATCCGCCCGATGAGCAGCTGCGTCTGGACGGCACCAGGCCGGTCCACGATCACCACGCGGCCGGTGTCGTCGGCGATCACCGGCGGCGTGGGCAGCGGCTCGGCGGCATCGCCGGTCCATCCGCCGAGCGTGCCGGCGAGCACCGCGTCGAGGTCGACTCCGGTCAGGTCGCCCACGATGACCGCGGTCGCCGTGGCAGGCCGGACGTGAGCCTGGTAAAGCGCGCGCACACCCGCCGCGTCGATCCGGGCGACGGTGTCCTCGGTGCCCTTGCGCGGCCGGGACAGCCGCGAGGACGCCGGGAAGAGCTCCTCAGATAGCTGCCTGGCTGCACGCCGGCCGGGGTTGGCCAGCTCGAGCGGGATCTCGTCGAGACGGTTGCGCACCAGCCGCTCGATCTCACTGTCCGCGAACGCGGGCGCGTGCAGCGCCTCGGCGAGCAGCCCAAGCGCCTTGGCCAAGCGGGAGGCGGGAACTTCCAGCGAGACGCGCGCGCCCAGATAGTCGGCGCCCGCGTCGAGGGTCGCACCGCAGCGCTCCAGCTCGGCGGCGAACTCCTCAGCGGTGTGCTTGCCGGTGCCCTGAGACAGCGCATCAACCATGATCGTGGCGATCCCGTCGAGCCCGCCGGGCTCGACGTCGAGCGGCACGTCCAGGCAGATCTCCACCGCCACCACCTGCTGCCCGGGCCGGTGGCAGCGCAGCACGGTCAGCCCGGTGCCGAGGCTGCCCCGCTCGGGCGCGGGGAACGTCCAGGGCTTCGGCCGCCCTGAGGCTGGCTGCGGGTAGAAGTCCATGGTCACGGTCGCGTCCGTCACCGGCCGTCTCCTTCCGGGTTGCCGTTCTCCCCCGCTGCGCCGGCCTGGCCGGCTGTGTCTTCCGGGGTGACCTGGTCGTAGACCAGCACGGCCCGATTGTCGGGGCGCAGCCGCGCTGCGGCGATCGCCCGGACCTCCTCGGCGGTGATGTCCAGGACCTGGTTGATGGCGGTGAACGCGAGCTGCGGGTCGCCGAACAGCACCGTGTACCGGCACAGTGCGTCGGCCCGGCCCGTGACCGTGCTGAGCTGGTCCAGCCATCCGCGTTCCAGCAGGGCCTGCGCCCGCTCCATCTCCTCGGCCGTGGGCGCCTGCGCGCCTAGCCGCGCCAGCTCCTCGTCGACCGCGGCCTGGATCTGCGGGATTCCGGCGTCGCCGGAGGCCTTCACGTCCAGCCAGCCCAGCGAGGGGGCACCACTGAGCCGCAGCAGCCCGAAGCCCGCGCTGATGGCGGTGCGGTCGCGCCGCACCAGCCGGTTGTAGAGCCGGGACGACATGCCGTCGCCGAGCACCGTGAGCGCCACCTCGGCCGCGTCGCACTCCCGCGTGCCGTCGCGCGGCATCCGGTAGGCGGCCATCAGCGCGCGCGCCGGGACCTCCTCCTGGATCTCCACGCGCAGCTCCGCGCCCATGACGTCGGGTAGCGTGCCGTCGCGGGGCGGCGTCTTCCCGTCGTGGGACGGGATGGAGCCGAAGTACTTCTCGACCCACCGGCGCGTCTGCTCCGGGTCGATGTCGCCGACGACCGCCAGGACCGCATTGTTCGGGGCGTAGTTCGCGCGGAAGAACGCGCGCGCGTCGTCCAGCGTCACCGCGTCCAGATCGGCCATGGAGCCAATGGGCGTGTGGTGATATGGGTGGCCCTCGGGGTAGGCCAGCGCGGTCATCCGCTCGAACGCGGTGCCGTAGGGCACGTTGTCGTACCGCTGCCGGCGCTCGTTCTTGACCACGTCACGCTGGTTCTCCATCGACTCCTCGTCGAGCGCGGCCAGCAGCGAGCCCATGCGGTCCGCCTCCAGCCAGAGCGCCAGCTCCAGTTGGTGCGCGGGCATGGTCTCGAAGTAGTTGGTGCGCTCGAAGCTCGTCGAACCGTTGAGGGAACCGCCTGCGCCCTGGACCAGCTCGAAGTGGCCGTTTCCTGTGACCTGCGCCGAACCCTGGAACATGAGGTGCTCAAAAAGATGAGCCAGGCCCGTATGGCCCCTGACCTCCTGCCGCGAGCCGACGTCATACCAGAGGCAGACCGCCGCGACCGGAGTCAGGTGGTCCTCGGAGAGCACCAGGCGCAGACCGTTGTCCAGACGGTGCTCGGTCGCTGTCAGGCCGCCGGAACCAGCCTGGTGCGTGGCCGTGTGACCCACGGGCGTGCACGTCCCTTCAATCGCATGGAGAAGTACAGCCACTGTATGCAAGGAAGCTTCCAGGCCTGCCGTCCGGCATCCAGGTCAGCTCGTCCACCGCGACTACGCGCTCACGTGGCAGCGCGCCGTGTGAAGGGACTGTGGCCGCCTTCTTACGCGTCCTGAGGCAGGTCGTTGATCATCTCGATAATCTCGGTCCGGCCGTAGCCCTGCTGCTGGGCGAACTCCAGCAGCTTCCTGAGGTGGGCGAGGACCGCGCCGCGCTCGGGTGTGCCCGCTACGGTGATGCCACGTCCGCGGCGGAACTCCAGGAGCCCTTCCTCGCGCAGAATGCGCAGGGCGCGAAGGACCGTGTTCTTGTTCACCCCGAGCACCGCCGCCAGGTCCTGGGCCAGCGGCAGGCGCTCGCCCGGGCCGGCCTCGCCATCGGCGATCGCCCGGCGGATCTGCGCCGCGACCTGGTCGTGCAGCGGGAGCGGCTCCGAGCGGTCGATGTTGACATCCAGCATAGTGCTAGTCATAGTAGTTCCATGATGGGTACGGGGCAAGTGCCCGAGAAGGCCCGATGATCGCCCCACCCGGCCAGCGATCCCGCGGCATCACCGGGGCCGAGGCGCTCTTCGCGGAGGCCCGCCGGCGGCGCCGCCGGCGGCGGCTGGCCGCCGCGGTCGCCTGCCTGCTGCTGGCCGGATCGGCCGCCGCGGG
>JAWWPY010000391.1:0-3884 GCA_033854735.1 Streptosporangiaceae bacterium
TCGCCGCCCACGGCGCAAGGTCGGAGTCCCGCCAGCCGCGCATGATCAGCCGCTCAGTGCTGATCCCCGCCATCCCGCCAGCCTATCCGGGCCGACTCCCAGCTACCTGGCCAGATGGCCACGCGCATTGAGGTCAACGGCCAGGTATCGAAGCCCGGTCAGGCGTGAAGCAGACCTGGTGGTGTACACGTGGGCAGGCACGAGCCGGGAGTCTACTTTCGGGAACCAGTTGATCCCGGAAATGGGGCAGCGACGGTGGCGAGCCACTGGTCGGCTTGGCCCGGCGTGCGGAAGCGGAGTACCCGTACTCCGAGCCGAGCGGTTTCGGAGAGCTGCTCTCCGTACCTCCGGCGATTGCGCACGTATTTGCGCACCGCGTTGGCCAGCACCGACTTTTTGCTGAAGAACGCGCGCCTCCATCCGGACGCGCCATCTGGGGTGAGCTCGCGGCCGGCCAGCCTGCGCAGGTTGCGGCGGGTGATCCGGGAGACGATGAGCGGGAGCGAATAGTCCAGCCAGATCACAGCGTCGGCGCGATGCCAGGTCACGTCGGCCAGCTTGGAGTAGTTGCCGTCGACGACCCAGGCGCCGGTCTCGGTGAGGGCGGCTGCGCGGGCCCGGAACTCGTCCAGCGGCAGCGCACCATCGCGGGTGAACAGGACACGGTCGAGGTCGTGGCAGGGCACGTCGAGGAGGCTGGCCAGGCGGACCGCGAGCGTGGTCTTGCCGGTGCCAGGCAGGCCGAAAACTGCGATCTTCCGCATCATCATGTGCTCACAAGGAACGGGTACAGGGCCGTTGCGCCGAGATCGGGGTGCCGGCGCAGCGCGGTGAGGAAGCCACGCTGGAACGCCGCCCGAGCGGCGAGTTCCTGCTCATCGTATGTGCCGCCCCCTTTGCGGACCTTCACGACTGTGCCATTGATGACAGACACACCGGCGCCCCCGAGATCGGAGAAGACGTTGAGCCGTATGTGGGCGAAGAGTTGACCGCGATGCTCAGAGAAGCACACTGAGTACGCCAGATCCGCCAGCGGGTAGACGTGCGTGGTGCGGTGACGGTTCCTGGGATCGGCATAGAAGCCCGTGTCGGCCAGGAGGCCGGGCTTGAGCGCAGTCAGGTAGTGCGCGAGCGCGGCACGGCTCGCCGGGGACAGCGGAAGCCGCACTTTGTCGGCCTGGCTGGCATTGAGTGTGGGCCGGCGCCACGTGCCGGTTGTTCCAGTCAAGCAGGCATCGGCGGCGGCATCGTAGATTCCCAGCAGGACCCGGTGGACGGTCCGCAGGTCGGCGAATAGGGCAGGGTTGGTGAACGATTGCCAGCCGCCCGGAACCCGCAGTTGCAAGCTGGCTGTGGCCTGCGGCGTGGACAGAGGCTCGATGAGCTCCAAGACGCGAAGCCGGACGTCGGCCAAGCAGTCGCCGACCAGCATCGAGCCGAGCACGCATGCCTCATCTACAGTGCGGCGGCGCTGGCGGGCTGGATATGCCCCGGCGGGAAGGGCGAAATCGGCGGCCAAAGTTAGTTCGTGTCCCGTTCGGCCGACCAGGTGGGCATGGAAGCGCTTCTCACCCTGGATCGATTCCCGGTCAATGGTTGCCGGGTCGTAGCTCCACGACAGCACCGGGTACAGCCCTGCGGCTCGGCAATGCCCAGCGAAGCATGCGGTCATCGCGCCGAGCGCCGCCGCGAACGCGGGCGAGTGGTCGTGCAGCCCCGGCCGCAGGCGTGTCCCGGCCGACATCATCATGATTTCGTGCTGCGCGTGCGGGTGCGTCTTGTCGAGCAGCATGTAGGACTCGTCCGGGCCCACGCCGACTTGTGCCAGCACCCCGGTGCGCCGCCAGATGAGCCCCACTTCACTGAGTCGGCGCGGTCTCGCTTTCGGTGCGTATCCGGGACAGCCCTTGACGGCCAGCGGATCGGTGACAAGGACAGCACAGCGAGCCGCCTCCAAGGCGGGCGGCAGCAACAATGCTGACCGCAGTCGCGGAATGGCTAAGCCCGTGTTGTCCGGCTGCTGGGAGACCTGCTGCACTTGCTTCTCCTTTGCCTGCTGACTGGATGACATATGTAGGTCATGCAACGCTCAGCACAGCTGGCCAGTCAGCAGCTTGTGCGCGCTTCGCATGCGCTTTGCGGAACTTGCAACAGACTTTCGCCAGCAAGGACTGTCCGGGACGACGCCGATGCTCCACGATGGGGAGGGAGGTAGTGATGGATGCTACACACCCGATCTGGCGCACCCCCGCTGTCCAGGAAGCGGTGGCGGCCGAGCAATTCGGCGCTGTGATCCGGATGACGCGCACGGCCAGGAAGCTCAGCCTCGTCCGGGCCGGCCGGCTGGTCGGGTATTCCGCCAGCACGCTCTCGCGCATTGAAACTGGTCAGCGCAAACTCACTGACGTCAGGCAACTCCGGAGATTCGCTGATGTCCTGGGGATTCCCCCTCAGTTATTCGGGCTGACATTGCCCGCCGGAGCTGCGCCCGCCGGCGCGGCACCAATGCCGACCGCTCCCGTCCCGACTACGGTGGGCGAGACTTCGCGGGAGGGTGGTGACAACCCGGTGCAACGGCGAGAGTTGCTAGCCGGCCTCGTGGGCGTTACGGGCACTGCGGTATTCGGTGCCGCCGCCCGTCCGGCAACCGCTCGTGCCGCAGCGGTGGTTCAGGAGTTGCAGCCCCAGATCACTGGCGCGTTCGCGCCCGTTGGCGTGAATATCCTGGCAAGTCGGCTCGCCGCCGCACGCGCGACGTTCCAGGCCTGCCGCTATCACGAGCTGGCCGGAATTTTGCCCAGCGTGATAGCCACCGCCCGGACCAGTCTCGATGAGGCCTCCGGCGAGCGGCGCGACCAGACTGCCGCCTTGCTCGCGGACGCCTACTGTCTGGCTTCGGACCTGTGCAGCAGGCTCCACGATGATGCTCTGGCGTGGGTCACCGCCGAACGCGCCCGATCTGCTGCGCAGGTCAGCGGTAACCCGGCCAGTATCGCCGAAGCCGCCCGCATGACGTCGATCGCGATGCGCCGCCACGGCCACCACGACACCGCCACCCGGCTGTTGATCAGCACCGCCCTCGATCTCGGCGCGGGTTCTCGAAAACCAGCGCCCGGGCTGCTGGCCACGTATGGCTCTCTGCTCTGCACCGGCGCCTACACGGCCGCACAGCAGGGCAGCCGACACCAGGCGCTGGAACTGATCAGCGAAGCTGAGGCAACTGCCACCCGGCTCGGTGGCACCCCGCGACAGCACACTGAATTTAGCCTGGCCAACGTGACCATCTACCAGATAGGGGTGCATACCGCACTAGGCGACGCCGGAACCGCACTCGACCACGCCCGGAAGATCGTCCTACGCAACCTGCCGACACCTGAACGCCAGGCCCGGTTCTGTGTGGACACTGCCCGCGCATGGCAGCGTTTCGGGAGTCGTAGCAACTGCTTCCAGGCTCTCCAAGCCGCGGACCAGTGCGCTCCTGAAGAACTCCGCCGATCATCCGTGCGGTCGTTGGTCGCTTCGCTGTTGGATACCCCCGGCCCGGCACCGTCTGGACTTCGGGAGTTCGCCGTCCGCTGCGGTGCCGTCACATCTGGCTGATCTTGAACCGGAAAGAGCGTGGCGATCGCCATCTGATTCAGTGTCCTATGGCAGGTGACCGTTCCTCGGCGAAGGTCTCCATCTGCCGGAGCACCAGTTCGGTGGCAGCCGGCTCGGCGGTCAGGAGGGCTGCTCCACCAGGCGGCGCAGACTGGCGCTCCGCGCGCTGGCCGTCGGGCCGATGCCCCGCCGCTATCGGGCCCGACGGCCAGGTATCGAAGCCGGTCAGGCGCGAAGCAGGGTGGCTGCCTCGGTCAGGTGCCGGGTGATCGCGCTGATCCATA
>JAWWPY010000392.1:0-3072 GCA_033854735.1 Streptosporangiaceae bacterium
GGGTGGACGAGCAGCGGCGGCTGTACCGGCTCCGGCCCGAGCCGCTGCGCGAACTCGACGCCTGGCTGGCCCCGTACCGCTGGGCCTGGGACGCCAGCCTGGACCGGCTGGAGAACCGCCTCGACCAGATGGCCCGGAGCGAGGAGCACGGGCCACGCGACGAACCAGCCGACGCTGCGCTACCTCAACCCGAGCAAGGGAGGACACGTACATGAAGGGCACCCTGGAGCAGGCCGGCCCGCGCTGGCGGCTGCGTTTCACCCGGGACCTGGACCACCCCGTGCCGCGGGTCTGGCGGGCGGTCACTGATCCCGGGGACCTGGAGACCTGGTTCCCGTTCCGGATCACCGGCGACTGGGCGGTGGGCAGCCACCTCACCTTTTCCGACCCGCAGAGCCGGGTCCCGGACTTCACGGGCGAGGTACTCGCCTTCCAGCCCCCCGCTCTGCTGGAGTTCCGCTGGGGGCCGGACACGCTGCGGCTGGAGGTCGTGGCCCGGGACACCGGGTGCACCCTCACCCTCCTGCACACGTTCGACGAACACGGCAAGGCGGCCCGGGATGCGGCCGGCTGGCATGTATGCCTGGAAGCACTGGCCCGTCAACTGGACGGGAACACCGCCCCGCCGGCCAGCCTGTGGGGAGAGGTCCATCCGGGCTACGTGAGCTCGTTCGGCCCGGAAGCCTCGGCCATCGGCGTCCCAGCCGGGTACGAGCCTGGGTGATCCGCCCAGCCTGCACGGCATCTAGAGTGTCTGACCGTGGCAGGACGTGGCACCCCGGCGACCGCGCTGCTGGCTAAGCAGCGCATCTCGCACACCGTGCACGCCTACGAGCACGACCCGCACCGGGCCGGGTACGGCCAGGAGGCCAGTGACGCCCTCGGCGTGCCGCCGGAGCGGGTGTTCAAGACCCTGGTCGCCGAGGTGGACGGGGCCCTGACGGTCGGTGTGGTCCCGGTGGGCAGCCGCCTCGACCTCAAGGCGCTGGCCGCCGCGGCGGGCGGCCGGAAGGCGGCCATGGCCGACCCGGCCGCTGCGGAACGGGCCACCGGCTATGTCCTCGGCGGCATCTCCCCGCTCGGGCAGCGCAAACGGCTGCCGGTGGTGATCGACTCCTCGGCGCTGGAGTTCGGCACCATCTTCTGCAGCGGGGGGCGCCGCGGGCTGGAGATCGAGATCGCGCCCGGGGACCTGGTCCAGGCGGTGCGCGCCACCGTGGCCGGTATCGCCCAGCCGCCGGCCTGAGCGGTGGCCCGCCCCCGGGACCACCGCGCAGCTTCGGGTCCCACCAGCCGAGGGGCTCCCCAACGGGAGGTCCGCCCGCGCCCGCGCGGGATACAAACTCGGTTGCGCCGCCTTGTTCTCCCACACGCTGGCTAGCTCCGTCGCGGGCCGAGCCAGCAAGCCGATCAATCAGCCCGGCAGTCCCGCCAGACCCTGGAAACCGTCAAGCATCACCTGAAGACGATCCGCCCCGCCGGCCTCAAGGCATCACGTCGCCTCGGTCTGGAGCATCTCGGCAACGGGTCGCCGGAGGCCGATTCGTGCCGGAACGCTGGTGAGCGCCGCCACGACGAACACGGTTCCGAGCACCGCGGCGACCAGCCAGAGCGCTGGCGGCAGGCCACTCAGGCCACGGCCCGCGACCTTGAACAGGCCGATGCCGAGCGGGAGGCCGAGGATCGCGCCGGGCAGCGCGGGGATGACCTGCGCCATGACCAGCCCGGCTCGGACCTGCTGAGGCGTTGCACCCAGCGCCAGCGTCACTGCGGAGGCGCGTCTCGCGTCGAGGACCGTCGCCAAGGCGGCGAAGATCGCAGTGAGCGCGGCCAGGGCGACCAGCGAGATCGTGATGGCGGTCAGCACCTGCTCCGCTCGGGGGACATCCGGGTTGACCAGCCCGCCCACCCCCCCGAAGTGGGAGAACTTGTTGTCGACGCCGGCGTGGATGGCGAGCGCGGCGACGAGACCCATGACGGCGACGGCGATACTCGCCGCGCTGAAGATCGCGCGCCGTGGCCGGCGGGCGACAAGGCGCAGCCCGAACAGCGCCGGCACGGGCAGCTTCCTTGACAGCCGTATCAGCGAATCCCGCCGCCTCGGCAGGCGGGGCGCGTCGGCGAGAGCGCTGACCGTGCTCATCCGCGCCGCCCGGATCGCGGGAACGAGCGTCGATGCGAGCGCCACGGCGAGCGCCACGCCGACGGCAACGACGACCATGACGAGCGTGAGCGGCGGCGCTCCCGGAGCACCGACGAGGTCGGCCTCGGGCTTGGAGAGGAGCAGGGCCGCACGCCAGCCGGCCAGCAGGCCGACGACGGCCGCGACGAGCGCCAGGAACAGGTTCTCGGCCAGGAAGGTCGCCGCGACCAGGCCTGGCGTGCCGCCGGTGGCCTTCAAGAGTCCGACCCGCCGGGTGCCTTCCGCCAGGCGGCCACCGACGAGGACGGCCACGCTCGCGAGTGCCAGCAGGCCGAGCAGCACGGTGCCGGTAAAGAGGAAGGCCTGGTCGGTGCGCAGGAAGCTGGCGTCCACGTAAGCGACCGCTGTCCATGGGGTGAGGAACGGCGTCGTGGCGTCGGCGGGGGCGCCGTTCTTTACACCGTAGGCGTTCACGAACGCGTTGACCACGCGTGGCGACGCGTCGGACAGCTTGAGGTTCGAGATGTACGACAGCGGGTCCGCCTTGGTGGCGAGGCTCCGCGCCGCCGCCTCGGTGGCCCATATCAGGCTCACACCAGGGAAGCCATGGAACGCCGCCGTGACGGCGAAGCCGACCACCCGGAAGGGGTGACCGTTCAGCGTGATCGTCTGGCCGAGACGCAGGTTCGCCGCCTCAGCAAAGGACCGCTCGACCACCACGCCCCCCGGTCGGATCCACGTCCCGTCCGTCACCTTGGGCTGGTCGACCGCAGCCACGCCAGGCTCACGCCCTTCGACCTGCACTGAGGTAACGATGTCCGCGCTGCGCATGACGGGACCCACCGGGCCGGTACCGCCCACAATCGGATAGGGGCCACTGTGGGCCGCCACCCCCTTGGCGTGGTTCAGCGCCACGAGCGCAGCGAGGT
>JAWWPY010000393.1:0-6927 GCA_033854735.1 Streptosporangiaceae bacterium
CCGCGGACTACGTCGGCATCGCCGTGCACTGTGCCCAGGGCAGCGCGTTCTGCTCGACGGCCCAGGGCGTTAAGTTCGGGCAGACCACGCCGAGCAGCACGGCGGTCACCGATAGCCTGCCGCAAGAGCCGGGGGGGTACACCGGCTACCAGGGCCTGTTCGGTCATCGGTATGTCGCACCGCAGCTCGGCGCGGGCACAGCGAACGTCTCGCGTAACGGCTATCCGGTGACCAACGGCGCCGGGAACCTGGTCGACGAGAACGGGAACCAGATCAACGGCGCCTTCACCAGCCAGCCCGGCTTCCCCGGGTTCGGCCCGATCAACGCCGCGCAGACCCTCGCCTACGTGGCGGACATGCAGGAGTCCGGGCTCCCGGTGACCAACGGGTACATCGCCGACATCCACGGTAACGAGCACATCCCCGGTCTCGCCGCCTGCAACGGCGCGCCCGCCGCGCTGGGCAGCGGAGACCCGTGCTACGTGGCCCAGGCGCAGTACTACGACCAGGCCTTCGCCACGTTCTTCGCCCGGCTGGCCGCGGACGGTATCACGGCCAAGAACTCGCTGTTCATCGTCACCCCTGATGAAGGCGACCACGAGGCCGGCGCGAACGTCGGCCGGGCCATCCAGCCGACGCCAGCCAACTGCAATGGCGCCACCGTCAGCGGCGACACGGTGACCCCGGCCGTCGCGTGCACCTACCCGGCCGGCTCGTTCGGCGAGCTGGCCGGCAACCTGACCGGCCTGCTGGCCACGCAGAAGTCGGACACGACCCCGTTCACTGTGGAAAGTGACTCGGCACCGGAGTTCTACGTGACCGGCCAGCCCGGGCCGACCGCGGCCCCGGTGCGGACGCTGGAACGCGACGTGGCCGGGCTCACCGCCAGCAACCCCTACTCCGGGAATGCCAACGAGAAGATCACTAACTACCTGGCCGACCCGGTGGAGGAGGGCATCCTGCACATGGTCAACGCCGACCCGGCCCGGACGCCGACCTTCGCCATGTTCGCCAGGCCCGACTACTTCCTGAGCACGGGCTCAGCCACCTGCAGCCCGTCGTGCGTCACCCAGAACACGGGCTTCGCCTGGAATCACGGTGACTACGCCGCCGAGATCGACACCAGCTGGCTCGGCATCGCCGGGCCCGGCGTGGCTCACCTCGGGCTGGACGGATCACCCGCTGCCGCGGGCCCGAGCTCGGCCGGCCCCAACAGTGGCCAGGTCACCGTCCCGGGCAGCGGCACCACCGGAACCTGGGTGGACCTGACCGACGTCCGGCCGACCCTGATGTACCTGACCGGGCTGAAGGACGACTACGAGCACGACGGGCGGGTGGTCACCCAACTGCTGGCTCGGCCCAACGAGGCGCTCCGCGCCCCCGGGGTGAGTGCGCTCGGCGCCTGCTACAAGCAGCTCAACTCGAGCGTCGGCCAGTTCGGTACGTCCACCCTGCAGGCGGCGACCGCCGCCATCACCAGCACCAGCACCGGCGACCAGACCTACCTGCGCACCGACCAGGTGCTGTCCGCGCTCGAGCGGGCCAGGGACGGCCTGGCCGGGAAGATCAAGGGAGAACTGGAGGCAGCGGCGTTCAACGGCACACCGGTACACGGCGCAGCCATCCAGACGTTCGCCTGCCACGCCATCATCGCCACCGCACAGCACCTAGCGAGCTGACCCACCCGGGCCGGGCCCAGCGTGGGCGGGTGCGGCCGGCTCAGCGCGTACAAGCGCCGCAGGCGCAGCGCAGAGCCGGCTGTGCCCGCCCACGCCCAGGAAGCTGGCATCCTCACCCAGCAGCCCGTTCTCGGCCCACTGGCGGCGGTACGTCCCGGGATCCAGCCAGCCGGACCAGCCGAACTCCCCGCTCCCGAGCGGGTCGCTGGTCAGCCGGTACAGCAGCGGCAGATCCTCCTCCTGGACTGGCCGCAGGTGCAACTGGTCATCCATGAAATGACATGCTACGGCCGCAGATGCGATCGAATGCTAGGTGTCGGCCGTGCAGAACCCCGGGGAGCCTGGGAGACTGGCAGGCAACGGAACGTTGGGTAGAAGGGGATGGATTGATGGCTGATGGCGAAGGCGCGGTCGCGACGCGCGACCCGGATGCGCTGGTCAAAGAGATCGAGCGCACCCGCGAGAGCCTCGCACGCACCATCGACGCCCTGACCGAGCGGGTGAGCCCCGCCAGCGCGGCGCGGCGGGTGGCCACGCGGGCCCGTGAGCAGGCGGCCCGCCCTGAGGTGCGGCGCGTGGCCGGGGCGGCGGCCGCGGCGATCGTGGTCGGCGCCGCCGCCTACCTGTTCCGCCGCATCCGCAAGTAACCAGCGCGGCCAGCCCGCGCCGGCCCGGCTCAGGCGAAGGCCTGGCCCTCGCCCCGGTAGGTGGGCAGGGTCGCGGTGACTGAACTGCCCTCGATCAGGTGCAGCTGCGTGAAACGCTCGCACAGCTCGCCGGCCTTGGCGTGGCGGAACCAGACCCGGTCGCCGACCGCCAGCCCGTCGGCCGCCTGCCCGAGCAGCGGCGTCTGCACCTCGCCCGCGCCCTCCTGGGCATCGAGCCGCAGCCCGGCCGGCAGGTACGGCTGGGGCAGCCTGCTGGCCTGGGCCGGCCCCGAGGCCAGGTACCCGCCGCCGAGCACCGTGACCACGCCCGGGCCGGGCCTGCGCACCACGGGCAGGGCGAACAGGGCCGCGGGCCGCCCGGAGAAACCCCGGTAACTGTCGAAGAGCCAGGGCTGGTACAGGCCAGATCCCGCGCCGATCTCGGTCACCGCGTCCTCGGCCGTGGTCTTCTCGATCGAGCCGGTGCCGCCGCCGTTGACGAAGCGCAGCGGTGCCACCGCCTGCACCGCCGCGACGATCGCCGCGCGCCGCAGGGCCAGCTCAGCCCGGGATTTCCGTTGCATGTACCGGACGGCTTTCGCGTAGTACGGCCGCCCCGCGGGCTCATCGCCGACGCCGGCGATCTGCGCCTCGTAGGCCATGATGCCGGCCAGCTGGATTCCGGGCCGGGCGACGGCATTCCTGGCCAGCGCGGCCGCATCGGCCGGTGTGCGAACGGGGGACCGGCGTGCCCCGGCCCGCATCAGGCCGCCGAGCGCCACGTAGGCCGTGTCGATGTCGATGCAGACCATGACCGGGCCGGCATCCGGCACCGGCGCGGCGGCTTTCTCGATCATGTCCAGGTGATCCGGGCAGTCGATCATGACCGTGATCGCGGCCCGGGCCACCGGGTCACCGGCCAGCCGGGCCAGTGCCGCCCGGTCGGCGGTGGGATAGGCGACGAGGATGTCCTGGCTGGTGCCGTGGGCGGCCAGCCAGAGTGCCTCGGGCAGGGTGAAGGCCATGATCCCGCGGAACCCGCCGGACGCCAGCACCTGCTCGATCAGGCCGCGGCAGCGTACCGACTTGCTGGCCAGCCGGATCGGCTTGCCGGCGGCCCGCCGGGTCATGTCCGCCGCGTTGGCCCGCAGCGCGGCCAGATCGGCCACAGCGAACGGCGGCTCCAGGTGCGCGGTCGCCGCGTTGTACCGCTGCAGGTCAGGCTGGCCGGGCAGGGTCACTCAGCCTCTTTGACGAGCGCGGCGTACTGGTCGGCGGTCAGCAGGCTGTCGGGGCCGGGCCCGTCACCGGCCAGCTCGATCCGCAGGAGCCAGCCCGCTCCGTACGGATCGGAGTTGACCAGCCCGGGATCGTCCTCGATCTCCGGGTTCGCCTCGATCACCTCGCCGTCCACCGGTGCGAAGATGTCGCTGACCGATTTGGTGGACTCGACCTCGCCACAGGGCTCGCCGGCCGTCACCGCGGTGCCCGCCGCGGGCACGGAGATGTACACCACGTCGCCGAGGGCACGCTGCGCATAGTCCGTGATGCCGACGGACGCGACGGTGCCGTTGATAGCCACCCACTCGTGCTCCGCGGTGTAGCGCAGTTCGTCCGGAACGGTCATCGTTCGCCTCTCATCTCGAAGTTCTGGACAGTCTGGCGGATAGATACCCGGCGGCCTTCATTCCGCCCGGCGGTAGAACGGCAGGGCCACCATGCGGGCCGGCTCGGCGCTGCCCCTGATGTCCACCGCGAGCGCGCTGCCCTCGGCGTCCGCGGGCGCCAGCCGTGCGGTCTCCGGATCGACATAGGCCATGGCGATCGGCATTCCGAGGGTGGGCGAGGGGGCGCCACTGGTCACGGTGCCATGCCGCCGGCCGCCGGCGAGAACGGCGTAGCCGTGCCGGGGGACCCGGCGGCCGGCGCTGGCCAGGCCGACGAGCACTTCGCGCGGGCCGGCGGCCGCGCGCGCTTCGAGCGCCGCCCGGCCGACGAAGCTGCCTGGCTTGCCGAATTTGACCACCCGCCCGAGCCCCGCCTCGAAAGGCGTCACCTCAAGGCCGAGTTCGTTGCCGTACAGCGGCATGCCGGCCTCGAGGCGGAGCGTATCGCGCGCGGCGAGGCCCGCGGGGGTGAGTCCGTCGGCGGAGCCCGCGTCGGCCAGCGCGGTCCACACCTGCTCGGCATCCTCCGGCCTGGTGAACAGCTCGAACCCGTCCTCCCCGGTGTACCCGGTGCGGGCGAGCAGGACCTCGCGGCCCGACACGCGGGCCCGGTGGCTGGCGTAATACTTCAGGCCGTCCAGCGGGATGTCGGTGAGCGGCCCCAGTATCCGGGTGGTGGCCGGCCCCTGGATGGCGATCAGCGCGTAATCCGCGGTCAGGTCGCTGACCCGGGCGTCATGGCCGTCAGCCCGCTGGGCCAGGGCGTCGTGCACGACCTGGGTATTGGCGGCATTCGCGACAACCAGGTAGTCGTCGTCGGCGAGCCGGTAGACGATCAGGTCGTCGAGCACCCCGCCGTTTTCGGCGCAGATCATCGTGTACCGGGCGCGGCCGGGCGGCATCGCGGACGGCTGGCCGGTCACCGCGTAGTCGAGGGCGGCTCCCGCCCCGGGCCCGGTGACCGCGATCTCGCCCATGTGCGACAGATCGAACAGGCCGGCCGCGTGCCGTACCGCCTGGTGCTCCGCGGTCTCACTGCGGTAGCGCAACGGCATCAGCCAGCCGGCGAAGCTGGTCATGCTGGCGCCGAGCCGCTCATGCACCCCGAGCAGCGGGGTGGTCCGCGGGGCAGCGGTGTCGCGCGACATGCCGCGCGGCTTCGTGGCGTCGGGCGTAGTCATCTGCGGGCGCTCCAAGGCAGGTCCGGGCGCTGGCCTGCCGGGCTAGCCTACCGGGGCCAGTTTGGCGGCCGCGGCCACGGCCGCGGGTCGGGTCTCGGGTGGCCGCGCGAGACACGGCGCACGGGGCGGGCCGGGACCGAATGTTATTCTGAATCGCGAGCCGGCTCGTGGCCGGCTTTCGAAGCCCCTCGAGGGCTGCGTGATCATCACGTGGCTGTGTGGCGGGATTGGCATCCGCCCGAAGCGAGGGGAGTATCGATGCTCGCGTTCATCATCCGGGTGAAAACCCGGGCCCTTCTCCTGGCCGCCGTGGCTGTCCTGCTCACGGGCGGCGCCGTGGCGGCAGGTACGACTCCCTCCGCGATCCCTGGCCCGGCTCACTCATCAGGCGCCCAGCAGGCGCCGGGCCGCCCGCATAGCCTGCGGCGCGTGCTGAACGTGGCCCAGGTGGCCGCTGCGGCGCAGACGTGTAGCAGCTACGCCGCGGCCGCGGGCTGGGCGAACAACGGGAGCCTGGTGACAGCGAGCGCGGTGTGCATGGCCGAATCCGGTGGCCAGGCGTCGGTCTACTACTGCGAACCGACCGGCCGTGATGGCGCCTACCCGCCAGTTGCCTGCGCTGGCCATTACGATCGCGGGCTCTGGCAGCTCAACAGCGCGGGGCACTCCGGCACCACGGATGCGTGCGCGTTCACCGCCCAGTGCAACGCCAACGTCGCTTACGCGGTCAGCGGGCGCGGGACGAACTTCGCCGCGTGGTCCGTGTATGCGAGCGGCGGCTACGCACGTTATGTCGGCGATGCCCAGAAAGCGGTGACCGCACTGGCGTCGGGCGCCGTGGCCAGCGGGGTTCTCGGAGTATGCCTGGCGCGCCGCCAATTCGCCGGGAACGCACCCGTTGTCACGGCCAGCTGCGGGACGGGCGCCCGCCAGCAGCAATGGAGCATCCTGGGCGGCACGATCCGCCGCGGCCAGCTCTGCGCCGCGCCCGCGTCAACGGCCGTCAGCGCCATCGTCTGGCTGCGCTGGTGTAACGGCCTCACCTGGCAGCAGTGGACGCAATCGCCCGCCGGGCAGCTGCGCAACACACTGACCGGCGAGTGCCTCAGCGATCCGGGCGGCAGCCGTGTCCCGGGGACCCAGGTCACCATCGCGCCGTGCGCGGCGGACCCGACGCTCACCTGGTGGCTTTCCTGATCGAGTCGTCGGCGGCCGCCGCGGCGCGCGCCGCGCCAAGCGCCGTCGTTTCGGGCTAGTCTCCGGACATGGAACTGCTCACCGACGACGGCGTCACAGCGGAGCTGGCCAGCGTGCCCGGATGGACCCGGGCTGGCGGCAGCATCACCAGCACGGCCACGCTGGCCGACTTCCGTGCGGCCATGCTGTACGCGGGGGCCGTGGCCTACCTGGCGGAGGAAGCGAATCACCATCCCGACATCCTGGTCCAGTGGAACCGGGTGACGCTGACCCTGTCCACTCATTCGGCTGGTGGCCTGACCCCGGCTGACTTCGCGCTCGCCCGCCGGATCAGCCAGCTCACCTAGCACCTGCTGGAACCGGCTCGTCGCCAGGGCCGGAATCCCCGTGATCAGA
The DNA here is from genome assembly GCA_033854735.1 of Streptosporangiaceae bacterium. Lineage (GTDB taxonomy): Bacteria > Actinomycetota > Actinomycetes > Streptosporangiales > Streptosporangiaceae > JAWWPY01. Next base: position 6,768 of record JAWWPY010000393.1, read on the forward strand.
AGGCACAGGGATCAGAAGTCACAGGGGTCAGAAGTCACCGGGGTCAGAAGTCACCGGGGTCAGAAGTCACCGGGGTCAGAAGTCACAGGGCAGGTGCTTGATGCCGTTGATGAAACTGGACAGCAGCCGGTCGGGCGGGCCAGCCGCGCTGACATCCGGG
>JAWWPY010000394.1:0-5686 GCA_033854735.1 Streptosporangiaceae bacterium
GCTGCGGCGGACCACCGCGGGCGCCACCGTCACCGGAGATGCCGATGAGCGAGCGGATCTGTGGGCAATTGTTGCGGTTGCTACGCCGCGCAGGTGGCTGCTGAGCCCATGGCTGGCGATGCAGGAGCTGATCTTGTGCGCTTTGCGGCGTTGCTCCAGGAGGCCGAATTGGCCGTGGTCGTCGAGGGCAGCCACTTCGATGTGCGGCGGCGGAAGGCCCACCATGTGCTCTCGCGGATTGAGGACCCCGCTGTCGTGGCCGTCACCGTCCTTCGCCTTGACCGGGTACGCTCCGAAGGCTTGCTGAACCGCGACGTCCTCCTCGCCGAACCCGGCCGCCTAATACCATGGCTCGGACCGGCAGGCGGCCAGCAGCGCTTTACCGGACGGCCGTCTCAGTGGCCGGCCCGCGGCCAGTCACGAAGACATCCTCTTCTGCCGCTGCAGGAGCGCGTGCGGGCGCGTAGTGAAGGGGCGGGCAGGTGGCAGGTGACCGGCAGAGCCCGAGCGGGACCAGCTTTGATCCGTCACCGCAATTCTGCATCTCCGCGGTCGAGCGTCAGCTGCCGCTGACGGTGACCGGCCGGTGCTGGTTCGCCCCGGTGACCGTGGGCCTGACCTTCGACACCGTCGCCTCCAAAGGGGCAGGCGCCTGGGCGCCAGCTCCGTGCCGGCTCCGCGTGGAGGAGATCAGCGTCTGGGAGCACTACATGCTCGCCGAACTGGACCAGGAGTGGTCCGCACGGCTTGTCCTGCACGGCGACTTCCCAGCCGGCCTGGTTCCAGAATCGGTCCTGGTAGCACAGGACTGCCCAGCGGCCGGCAGCTGGGAACGACAAGGCAGCTTCTGGGTCCGCCGGCAGCCATGATGCGTGGCGGCTAGAGTCCGTTCAGCTTGCTGAACAGACTGGCGAACGTCCTGCCGCAAGAAGCGGAGCAGACGAGCAGCACACCACCCGCACCAGCACCTGTACCCAGCTCAACGAAACCTGCCAGTGCCGTGGTGATGTCATCCTCGGCCGTCGCGTTGACAGAACTACTCTTTACCCCAGCAACGCACCTGCCCGGCGAGCCTGTGCGCCGATATCCCGATCTGCCGCCTTGCGCGCCTGCTTGAAGGTTGGCCACTGGCCGAGCAACAAACGTCTGAGGACTGCGGGTTCAGGTATCGCGGTGCGCACGAGCGTAGGCGTCGAGCCGCTCCAGCTCGTCCGCATAAATGCTGCGCATGACCCGGGGGGCGAACAGGCTCTCAAAGAAGCCGCCGATCCCGCCTGCGCCCTCCCAGGTCGTGGCGATCTGCACCACGGACTGGCCGCCCTGGGGCGTGACGGTGAACGTCGTGACCGCGCTCGAGCCGGTGTCGGACTCGGTGAGGACGCGGCCGGGCTCAGGCTCGGCGACCTTCATCCGGTACTGGCGGGTGCGGCCGCCGGCGGTCAGCGTGAACCGCGTGATCGTGCCCTCACCTACGCCGCCCGACTCGACCTGGAAATCAGAGAACGCCGGGGGCAGGAAATGCGGATGGTGCCCGCGCATGTCTGCGATGTAGCCATACACGGCGCCCGCTGGCGCGTCTACCGTGCGCTCAGCGGAGACGAGGTTCGTTGCCATGGAGCCTGTCTATCACCACCCGCCAGCAACGCCCGCCCTCCCCGAAGGTTGTCTCCCGCACGTGGGCGTGGACCGGGGTTGTGCGACAGTGGAGATCATCAGTCCCGGCCGCTTCGCCGCCACAATAGCGATCTTCGTGAGGTCCACGGCCTTGTGACTACTTACTGTTGAATGACGGTCATCCCTGAATTCCGGCAGGCTGGCCTCACGATGGCGTCCCGACGAGAAGAGCAGCTATGAACGACCCTGGCGGCGCCCGTGTCGCCGTCTATATCGACTTCGACAACATCGTGATCTCACGCTACGACCAGGTTCATGGCCGGGGCCAGTTCCAGCGGGACAAGGTGCGCGGGTTCAACCGGGCCGACAGATCGGCCGATCCCGACATCGCGGAGAAGGTCCAGCGCGCCACCGTGGACGTCGGCGCGATGATCGATTTCGCCTCATCGTTCGGCACCCTCGTGCTGACCCGCGCCTATGCGGACTGGTCAGCCCCCGTGAACGCCGACTACCGCGGGCAGCTCGTCAGCCGCGCAGTGGACTTGGTGCAGCTCTTTCCCGCCGCCGCCTACGCCAAGAATGGTGCCGACATCAGGCTGGCCGTGGATGCAGTGGAGGACATGTTCCGCCTTCCCGACCTGACCCACGTGGTGATCGTGGCCGGGGACTCGGATTACATTGCCCTCGCCCAGCGGTGCAGGCGCCTGGGCCGTTACGTTGTGGGTGTCGGGGTCGCAGGATCGACCAGCAGGGCACTCGCGGCGGCGTGCGACGAACTCGTGACGTACGACGCGCTTCCGGGCATTACACCCACCGATACCGCCCAGTTGCCAGCCGTACGGACGACCGGCGCAAAGGCGGAACATGAGGAGTCCAGCAGCGCGCCGCCTGCGCGGGGCTCGCGGCGGACCAGGCGGCCAGCGGCCGCGGTGACCGACGAGACTGATCTCGATCCCGAAGACCCGCAAGAGCTGGCGACCAGGCTCCTTGAACGGGCGCTGCGACTCGGCCAGGAAAAGGATGACGCGGACTGGCTGCATAGCTCCGCGGTGAAGAGCCAGATGAGGCGCATGGACCCGTCATTCAGCGAGAGGGCTCTCGGGTATCGCTCATTCTCAGACTTCGTGAAGTCACGAGAAGCCGTCGCCGAACTCGACGAGACAAACCCTGTGCGGCTCGTACGGCTCAACCCAGCCATGACCGCGCAGTAGGGCGAATGACCCGCATTTCCGCCCGGGCCCTGCTGGCCCGGTACGCGGTCGCGTGGCTGTACCTGGCGGGCTTCGTCATCGCCGAGGTGGTCTATGCGGCATTGTCTCCCCACGATCAGTCTGCGGTTCTGCAGTGGGCCAGCACCAACGTGGTCAACCTGCGCCATGACCCGGTGGGCTCGCTAGCGGCCTCGATGTTCATCTCAGGGGCCTTCGGGACCTCCTGGCCCGCCGTGATCGCCCTTGCCCTGTTCGGCGCCAACCGAGCGCTGGGGAACTGGCGCACGGCGCTGGTCTGCGTCGCCGGCCATGTGATTGGCACCCTGGTGAGCGAGGGCATCGTCGACTACCGCGTGACGCACGGTCTGCTGCCGGCCTCCGATACCCGCATCCTGGACGTGGGCCCGTCCTACGTTGTCGTGTCCGCCGTCGCAGTGGCCATGCTGTATGGCTCGTGGCTGGCCCGCCTGGCGGCCACGCTCGATTTCGTCACCCTCATATTCCTCGGTCACATCTTCAGCGGTCTGAGCACGCTGGACGTGACCGCGGTCGGCCACACGGCGGCGATCACAGCCGCGGTCCTCCTCGGCACGCTGCTCGCATGGCAGCTGCGCCGCAGCCCGGCCACTACAGCGCGACGGTTTCCCTCGGAGCAGAGGGCCCCGAGGACGGCCGGGCGGCAGGCTGACCGGAGTGGCGATTTACTGAGCGGTGGCTTTCGGAGGGTCACCATGAGGATGGCGGCGGCGGTGGGACGACCGGCGGGCGATCGTTGCAGGTGATGGTGTTCGGCAGCTCCCATGGAGCGAGCCAGGGCCCGGTGGTGCCGCCTCCGGTGTTGCCGCCGAGGTCTGTCAGCGAGAACTCCGAGCCGGCGGGGGTGAAGTGGAAGGACCCACAGTTGTTGACGCCCACCGCGCCGACGTTGCGGGCCTGGACGTTCTCGAACGACGCGGATCCGGCCGTGCGGGCGCTGACCACCGAGGTGCCTGTGCCGTCGACCTTGATGCCGGAGAAGTGGACGTTCGTGATCGAATACAGGTCCTTCACCGGGAAGTCGGAGACCAGCATGATCGCGTTATAGGTGTTGTCGAGGAAGTTGTCCCCGGCTACTTCGATGTCCGCATTGATGCTCTTCTCGAGCGCGTAGATCCAGATGGCCCCCAGGCCGATGTTCCAGTTCAGCTCGTACGTGCCGGCCCGCACCGTGGTGTTACCCGTGATCCACAGGTGTCCGGTGAACGCCTCGGAGCCAAAGCGGGACCCGACCTGGATTCCGCTGCCCTCACGGATCGGGTCGGCGACGAGGTTGTTCGAGACCGTATTGTCCGTACCGCCGTAGAGGGCGATGCCGTTCGCGAGGACCGGCGTCTGCACGGTGTTGTGGTCGAACGTGTCGTTGGCGTCCGCGGCCTTCTCCGACCACATGGCCAGGCCGTCGTCACCTGTGTTGCGGATGAAGTTGTTCGATGCGATCGAGTTCGTGACACCGGTGTGGAAGTTGATGCCGTCGGCGATCTGGTCGACGATGACGTTGTTGGTGATCTTCAGGTTCGTCATCGGGCCGTCCAGCCAGATGCCCACCTTGGTGTGCTGGATGTAGAGGCCGTCGATGGTGGAGTTGCGCAGCGCCCCGCCGATGCCGTTCACCTGGTCGGTGTCGATGCGCTCGCGGACGTCACCCTCGATCGCGAAGCCGGACAGGTGGACGTTGGTGCTGCCGCCGACCGACGCGTCCTGGCCGTAAAAGCCGACGCCGGTATGCACCGAGCCGTCGGGCGCCGGGGCGGCGAGGTCGACCTGATGGCCCTTGATGATCGTGTACCAGCTGCCGGCGCCCTCGATGGTCACGTTGTCCACGATGATGTGGCGGTTCACCTGGTACGTGCCCGGCGGGATGTAGACCTTGAGATGGGTGCGCTGGGCCAGCGCGATCGCCCGGTCGAACGCGTCGGCGGAGTCGCGGTGGCCGGTCGGATCGGCTCCGAACAGCAGCACGTTGGCCGCCCGCAGGTCGAACTTCGGCGGGGCAACGAGCTGCGAGTCCATCAGGTCGATGGTCGTCGTCGCGGCGTCGCTCCCGGCGGGAACCGTCAGCCGCACCTTGGTGCCCGCGGGGTACGCCCGGCCGAGGAGCAGGCGCTGCTCGTCATAGAAGTGGTTCGGGCGGAATGGCGTCGGGAACACCGGCGGCGGCGTCGTCGCGTCCGGAACGCAGGAGCATTCGGTGGTCCACCAGTCGGGGTGCAGCGGGCCGGCGTTCGGGTCGTTCGAGAACGGGTACTCGTTGTACAGCCACGCGTACTGCGACGTGAGGGTCATGGTCTTGCGTTGCTGGCCGTTCACCGTGACGTCGAGCGGTGCGGTGATCCCGCCGCCGGCGGGCGCGTCCGGGATGCTGTAGCGCACATTGATCGCGTTGGCCGCCGCCGGCAGCGTGAACTCGACGTACTGCCCGGGCGTCAGGCTGACCGCCGACCGGCCGGACGCCTCCGCCGGCAGCGTGTACGCGGTGGTGCCCGGGCCGATGATCGTGCCGTCCGTCGCGGCGTTCTCCGCCTCCTGCTCGACGAAGCCGACGTCGGCCCCCCGGCCCGAAACGAGCGACGGGTCCAGGGCGGCACGCGTCGGGGCGGGGGTCGCCGCGGCGACTGTGCCTGCGCCGGCGAAGGCTGGGCTGGCGAAGGCTGGGCTGGCGGACGCGATACTGAGACCGACTGCAGCCACCGCTGCGATCATCGCGGCGGCCTTCCGCCGTGGCCCGCTCGACCACACTGGTTCAGCGCCTGTGCTGCTCCGTGACATCGAATACTTGCCTCTCTCGGGGTGACGCCTGAGGACACTCGAGGCCAAATGGACGC
>JAWWPY010000395.1:0-2522 GCA_033854735.1 Streptosporangiaceae bacterium
GTGATCCCACGCTGCCTCGCTGTGGAACTGCACCCCCCAACCGGCCCGCAGCCTTGACCGGCGGGCGGAGGGAGGAGCGTGCCGTCGCGATGAGCTCCGCGGCGGGCCGAAACCGCCGCCGGCACCACTGTCCTGCACACACCCCCTGCGCAGGACACAACGGAGCACGAATGCCGCCAATCCCCTCCGTGCATGTCACACACATCAGCCAGCGCCTTTAGGTTCTGGGTGACACGTTTCTTGGCGCGTGTTGTGCCAGGTTAGCCCCGGAGCGGGTGCGGGCGGCGTGCGGTGCGCATGGTCAGGACACGGTGCTCGGCCACCATCCGGGCCAGGCTGCGGTCCCGGTCCCGGTGCCGGCAGGCAGCCAGCAGCGCGGCATCGTCGGCGCGCCCACTCGCGCCCGCCGTGGAGAGAAGCTGGATTCGGCTCTCTGGCATTCGGCGGTCCAGGGTCATTCGCGGTCGCCCGGGCAGGGGCGATTAGCGCGTCAGCGGCCGAGGATGGCCAGGTCGGCTTCGGCGATGCGGCGGGGGTCGTCGATAAGGTCGATCGCAACGATCTTCGCGCCGGTGATCGTGAACGCCACGAGTGTGATCGGCCTCCCGTCCGCGGCCGTGACGACGCCGGCGGCTCCGTTGATCAGTGCGGGCAGGGTCACCTGGGCGATTAGCGTGAAGGAGAACGCACGTCCGGCCACCGCCGCCGCACCGCGGACCGCCTCGGCGCCGTTGGAGCGCACCACGACGTCTGGGTCGAGGACCTCCAGCAGCGCGTCGAAGTCGCCGTCGCGGGCGGCGGCGAGGAAGGCGCCGGCGATTGCCCGCTGCCGGGTCAGATCGGTGCCGGGGACCGGAGTCACGCCCTGGACCCGCCGGCGGCCGCGGCTGGCCAACTGGCGGGCCGCGGCGGGCGAGCGCCCGACGATGGCCGCGATGTCATCGAACGGGACGGCGAACATGTCGTGCAGGACGAACGCGAGCCTCTCGGCGGGCGCCAGCGTGTGCAGGATCACCAGCAGCGCAGGACCGATGGAGTCGGCAAGCAGCGCTTCCTGTTCCGGGTCGATGCCGTCCGCGCCGCTCACGACCGGCTCGGGCAGGTGCATTCCCACTGGCTGTTCCCGGCGCGACTGCAGCATGTTCAGGCACACCCGGGCGACAACCGTCGTCAGCCATCCGCCGAGATTCTCGATGCTGCCGCGGTCGGTGCGGCTCAGCCGCAGCCAGGCCTCCTGAACGGCGTCATCGGCCTCGCTGGCCGAGCCCAGCGTCTGGTAGGCGACCGCCCGCAGCCTGGCCCGGTGAGCCTCGAACCGTTCCGCGACCACATCATGTTCGTCCATCGGTCACATTCTCTTGTCGTTGCCGGTCATAGGAATGACCGTCGAAGCCCCGCCGATGTGACAAGGAGGCTCACGCAGGCCAGCGGCGCGCCAGCGATGAAACCCGACTTGGCACCCCTGCGGGCGAGCCAGGTCAATGGTTACGGAGCCTGCGCCGGCACTGGCGCCGACAAGGTCAAGTGGTGACCAGGATGACACCGGTCCTCAAGGCCCGTGGCCTCATGAAGCGCTATGGAAAGACCCAGGCGCTGGCCGGATTGGGCCTCGCCGTCAATCCGGGCCGAACTCACCCCTCTCTCGAGGGCTAATTAGCGTAAGGAGAGCCCATGGCCTCGCCCGTTCTTGTCACTGGTGGCACCGGTCGCCTCGGGAAGCTTGTCGTCGCGCGGCTACAGGACAGCGGTTGCGACGTCCGCGTGCTCGCCCGGCACGACCGGCCCACCCCGCAGGGTGTCACATTCTTCACCGCAGACCTGCGGACCGGCCAGGGCATCGAGCCCGCCGTGACCGGGGCGGCGGCCCTCATCCACTGCGCGACCAGCACGAGGGGCGACGCCGAGGCAACCCGCAACCTGGTGGCAGCCGCGTCCCGGACGGGGTCTGCCCACCTGGTGTACGTGTCGATCGTCGGTATCGACCACATCGCCTCCTGGGGATACCCGAAGACGAAGCTCCGGGCCGAGCAGATCGTGGCCAGCTCCGGCCTGCCCTGGACGATCCTGCGGGTCACGCAGTTCTACGACTACTGCCTGGCCAATGCGCAGAAGCTGAGCCGGTTCCCCCTGGCGCCGGTGCCAGCGGGCTTCACCGTCCAGCCGGTTGATCCTCGCGACGTGGCGGCCCGGCTTGTCAAGCTGGCACTGGGCGAGCCCGCCGGCCGCGCGCCGGACATGGCCGGACCACAGGTGAGCAACTGGACGGACCTGCTCCGGGGGTACCTGAAGGCCACCGATCGCCGCCGATGGGTGCTGCCGATCCGGATACCGGGCACCCGGGCAGTCCGCAACGGTGCTCTGCTGCCACCGCCGGGACACACCGCCGGCGCCCGGACCTGGGACCAGTTCCTCACCACCCAGCTGCGGCAGCAAGCCACCCCAACCGCCTAGCCTGCCCGCAGGCCCGCCACGACCGCACCATCCGCCATCCCTTCCGATGACACAGAGACAGCAGAAGGAGC
>JAWWPY010000396.1:0-4847 GCA_033854735.1 Streptosporangiaceae bacterium
CTGCACCACGACCAGATCGGCGGCTACGTGAACCGCTCCCTCATGCTGGTCACCGCGCTGTCCCCGGTCATCGGCTACGACAAGGCCTCCACCATCGCCCACAAAGCCAACGACGAAGGCACGACCCTGCGCCAGGCCGCCCTGGCCACCGGATACATCAGCGCCACCGACTTCGACCGCATCGTCAACCCGGCCGCCATGGCCGGCCAGCAGCGGCAGAGCGGTGCGTAAACGGTTTATGGCGCCTAGCCAACTGGACATCCGGAGTAGGGAACCTGGCCCAGATCAGGGAAGCCCGGCAAACGGATGGCCGTCGGCCGGCCCTGCTGGTCGTAGTCGAGCGTGAACTGGACCGGCAGCGGCTGCGGGCACCGGGCCAGCACCTGGAAGGTGACCGTGAACCAGGAGCTGGCCCCGCGTCCGAGGGTAGGGGGGAGAATGTTGCCCGGCGCTTCACCGGTGGCCGGCAGCTCCCCGCATGGGCTCCAGGCTTGGGCGGTTACCCTGAGCCCGCCCAGCGGAAGGACGACCTCGACCCGGCGGAGCCTGATCGTGGCCGACGACAGGTTCGTGATTTGCAGGCCCACTTGCAGCTCGCGGCCGGTCTGCGCGGAGCACTGCGGGCCGGACTGGCTCAGCGGGAAGCCGCCCGCCGAGAACGGTGCGGCTGGCGCGACAGTGCGGGACAGCGAGGGCAGCGCGGCATGTTCTCCGGCGTGCCGGGCGCCGGCGGCGTAGCCAACGGCCAGGCCGCCCAGCAGCGCCGCGGCTCCGAGGAGGAGAGCGGCCGACGGCGGCCACCACCGGAGGGCCGGCCTTCGCCGGCCCAGTTCCAGCACATCATCACCGGCGCCAGACCCGTCACCGTCGAAACGGTCATCCATCGAACCTTTTCCATCCGTCGATCCCCGCTCAGAGTACGCGGCGAGTCATGGGAGGCTTGAAAAGGCTCACGCACCGGCCGCCTCTGCGGCCGTACCTCAACCGTCGCCGTAAGACCCCTGGCGCCGGAGCACACCCCTATCGCGACGACGAACTCCAGGCCGTGGCCACCCAGGGCGTCGCCACCTTCATGAGCCGCTACGGGGGCGAATGCGACCAGTCATCCCCTTCGCAGTGATCGATGCGCAGTAGCCTGCATGCGGGGCTAGAGAGCCCGCGCAGCGAGAAGGGCTATCGCCATGAAGCTCAATGCCTCCATGACCACTGTTGCGATCCCGGGCCTGATCGCCGGGGTGATCTACATCATCATTGCCATCGCGACCGGAGCATCGGCGGCCGCCTCGATCATCGGCGGGATCGTGGTGGCCGCCATTGCGATCGCCATCGGGTTCATCTTTCGTGCCGTTTACAAACGCAGGGCCGCGGGCCCCAACGACTAGATTGCCGTCCTGCTCGTCAGGCATCTCAAGTCCGATACGCATCGGGCCGTCAAGCAGGGTGACAAACCGCGCGGCCATCCCACAGAATCCAGCGCTAACCCGCCAGTCCGGATACCGGATGTCCGCATAATGCCGCGAAGCGGGCGCGTGCCGGGGTAGTACCTGTGGCAGCATGGCCGGATGCTTCAGGGTCATCTGCACACGGTGCGGGTGGCCCTGCTTTGGCTGTCGATTCTGGTGACACTGGCTGGCTGTGGCGATACAGGTTGCCTGGATGCTGGAAACGGCACGGCTGGACCCAGTGTCGTTCTTGAGCGTGGGCACCTCGGACGGCATTCGTGGCAGCTCGTCGCCTGGGAACAGGGCGGACATCTGGGTCTGGGCCTGGATGGGGACTCCCAGGAGCAGCAATACTCGGGCGGCGTGGGATTTTGCGCTGGCCCGGCCGCCGGATTCTGGTTGCTGGCATCTGGCCCTGCGGGCTCGGACTTCTACTACGGTCCAGCCCCTGTGTCGGCTGCGTATGCCATGCTGACCGCTCGCGGCCGTGCACCAGTCGTTGTCCCAACCCGGCCGATACCGCAGAAAGACGGATTGCCAGACGGCCGGTTCTTCGCCATCGATCCGCCTGGCCCGCTCTCCGTGGTCTGGAACGTGACACTCAAGGACGCAGCAGGACACACAGTCCCATTTACCGACTTCTAGCTAGACAGCTTCCACCTCTACTCCTGGCGCTCAGGTGATCGCCTGACCCAGGATCGCCGCCGTCCTGTATGCGGGCGGCTGCTCAGTTCTGCGCAGCGGTGCACACACAGATCAGGGTTGTTGTGGCGTTCGCGGCCGAGTCGTGGCTGCAGGCTGGCGTGAAGTCGGTCCCGTTGCTTGATGAGGGCGTCCGATCTGGTCATCCTTGATGTGGCAATGGCAGGAGCGGCTCCCGCTCCTGCCTGTGGGTTCGCCGTCTCTGCGCGCGATCTTCATGGCAGTCGTGGGGTTCCGCCATTCTGGATAGCGGATGCCTGCTCCGAGTGCCCGACAGGGGGTCCCAAGATGATCATTGATTGTGCGCATTACCAGGACGGCCGCAGGCAAGGCGAAGGCGCGGTGCCGCTGGAGGATGCCGCGGCCCGAAGCGGGCAGGGCGGATTCGTGTGGCTGGGACTGCTCGAGCCGGGAATGGAGGAGCTGGCCCAGGTCCGTGACACCTTCGGCCTGCACGAGCTAGCGGTCGAAGACGCGCAGACCTTTCATATGCGGCCGAAGATCGAGAACTACGACTCCGGCGTGCGGCTGATCATCTTGCGCACCGCGCGCTACGACGACGACGCCGAGGAAGTCGAGTTCGGTGAGATCAGCGTCTTCCTCGCACCGACGTTCGTGATCACGGTGCGGCAGGGCGTGGCGAGCGAACTGCGCGGGGCCAGGCAGCGGCTGGAGCAACGGCCGGAACTGCTGGCCGCGGGCAGCTCATCCGCGCTCTGGGCCATCTTGGATCAGGTCGTGGACGGATACGCGCCGGTCGTGGCCGGGCTCGAACGCGACATCGACCAGATCGAGGCCACCGTGTTCTCCGGCGCCGTCGCGCCGACCGAACGGATCTACTCGCTGCGCCGCGAGGCCACCGACTTCTACCGTGCCGTCCATCCGCTACTCACCGTGATAACCACGGTCGAGCGCGCGAACGAAGCCCCGGAACTGCAGCCCTATCTGCGTGACGTTCAGGACCACCTGCTCCTGGTCAACGAGGAGGTCGCCGCGCAGCGTGACCTGCTCAGCACGGTACTGGAGGCCAACATGGCGGTGATCTCGGTCGAGCAGACGAAGGTCAGCGTCCGGCAGAACGCCACCATCGAGCAGCTCACCATCCTGGCCACAGTCTTCCTGCCGCTGACCTTCGTTACCGGCTTCTTCGGCCAGAACTTCGCATGGCTGGTGGAACACATACACGGCCTCGCCGCGTTTCTCGCGTACGGCATTGGCGGTCTCGCCGTGCCGTTGGTGCTGCTGTTCCTGTGGCTGAGGCTCCGCAGGCCTCACCCGGGCACTGGCGCCCGCTCCACGACGGCTGACCCGAACCGCAGCGCCAAGCCAGGGCCAGGCGGCCCTTACCCTGGGCCGGCTCGGTAACCGATCGGTGGGTTCCATCCCGCATCTGATCAGCAACGGGCGCGGGCGATCGTGGCATGCACAGTCGGCCTCGATGTCCGGCTCACCATGATGATCATTAGTCGCAACATTGAAGGCTGCGGATCGTCACGCTGGAGAACCTGGACTACCAGGCATCAGGAACCACTGGCCACAGGCCACGAGAATCACCCTCTCTCGCTCGGCGGATATTCTGAAAGACATGGACAGCCGGGCGAGTGACAGAATCCCCGGAGCCAGGGTGCGCGTCAAACGACACGTACCAGCCCAGTCCTCATCAGGTGCCAGGCCACGGGAGTGGCTGGCGCTAGCTGACGGAGCTGTCCAGGAAGCCAAGACCGAGGGGCCTGTTCTCGCCCTCGTCGGAGAGCCGCTGCCGTACCAGCCAGGTCGCGCCGAGCGGCGTAGCGGCGTGCCTGCCGAGGTCATAACTTCCGATCACGTACCTAATTCCTGTACGTGCTCGTGGGCGTATTCCCAAGGAAAGCTGACCTTGAAATATTACAATGCAGCATGCCCGATGCACCTAGCGACCCTTGGCCGTTAATGCCACAAACGCCCGCACGGGCCATTCCTGGTGTGCGCCTGAAACATAGCCGGAGGTCGGTTAGCGCACATCGCCGCCGCTATGGGCGGCTTGGTACCTGCGTGGCGTGCATCAGCCTGGACGCCGCAGATGAGGTCGTTCTGTTCTCCTGATGAGCGGATGTCACGCAGGGGCGACGGGGCGGTAGCCGAGACCTAGCTGGTCGAAGAGGAAGGCGTGCCAGTCTGTTGTCTCGTCGATGGCCTGGTCGAGCGACCCGGCCAGGTGGCCCGTGGACCCCAATCTCAGCAGCACCGGCCGGTCCGAGGACGTTGCCTCTTGGAGTCGAGCCGTCATCTTCCTGGCATGCCAGGCATCGACCCGGGTGTCGTTCTGTCCGGCGGTCAGCAACACGGCTGGGTAGGCGGTCCCGTCCACGACGTTGTGGTAAGGCGAGTAGGCGAGCAGCACCGTGAACAACTCCGGATCTTCCACGGTGCCGTACTCGGGCGTGTTGAACCTCCCGTTGGTGGTGGTCTCGGCTCGCAACGAGTCCATCACCGGCACCGCTGCTACCACCGCACGGGCGATGTCCGGCCGCTGGGTGAGCACGGCACCCATCAGCAATCCTCCGTTAGAGCCGCCCATGATCGCCAGCCGCTCGCGACTGGTGATCCCGCTGCTGTGAAGATGGTCCGCGCAGGCGATGAAGTCGTCGAAGCAGTTCTGCTTGGTGGCGAGCCGGCCGGCGTGGTGCCACTCCTCGCCGAACTCGCCACCGCCGCGGATGTTGG
>JAWWPY010000397.1:0-14325 GCA_033854735.1 Streptosporangiaceae bacterium
TCCATCCCCGGCACCGGCCTGGGACTGGCCATCGTGCGCACCATCGTCACCAACCACGGCGGCGACATCACCCTCACCTCCCACGAAGGCCAGGGAACCACCTTCACCATCCGCATCCCCCTGGCCGAACCCGGTCAGTAGGCGTTAGACCTGGACGAATTCGATCCCGGCCAGCTGGCAGAAGACACGCCAGCTCGCGGCGTGGTGGCCGAGGTTCATCACTTCGTGGTGCGGGCCGCCCGCAGCCAGCCAGCCATTGAGGCAGGCCCGCAGCCCGGTGGCGGGCCGGAACTGCCCGTAGGGCATCTCCAGGGCCGGCAGTTCCTGGCTGTCGAGGTTCTCGCCCTCGGCGACGACCAGGCGGAACCGCTCTCCCTCCAGCGACACCAGCGTGGCCAGCGTGGCCGGTCCGGGCTGGTACTGGAACAGGAACGTGGGCGGGTCGGCCAGCCTGCCGATGCCGAGTGGCCGCTTGATCAGCTTGACCGGCCGGTCGGTGCGCGCGATCTTCCAGTTCCCCTCGCCCATGTGGCTCTGCAGGATCGAGCCGGAGGGGAAGTCCATCGCGTACATCTCGGTGAAGTGTGCGTCACCGATCAGCGTGTGCCCGGCCGACACCAGGCACGCGGTCAGCACGTCACCTTCGGCCGCGTAACCGTACCCCTTGGCCATCAGGCTGGACGCGGCCGCGAGCGGCAGCCGGCTGAACCGGCCGTCGTCGCCGATGGCGTCGAAGTGGGCGGTGTAGGCGCCGAATCCGCGGTCCACGAGGATCTTCTCGATCGCCACCTGCATCCGGGCGTGGTCCTGGCGCTCCTCGGCGCTCAGCCGCGGGTCAATCTCGAAGTTCGCGTCCTCGAACGCGATGACGCCGGCCGCCTCGTCATCGGTCACCGCGAGCATCCCCCGGTACATGTCGCCCGGCGCGACCGCGAGGATCTCCGGGCCGAGCGACCTGACCAGCGCGCTCTCGTCGACCCTGATGTCTCCCATGTCGTTCATGGCGTAGCCGAAGATCGCGGTTTTCAGCGACTTCCACCTGGTGACCGCCGCCGCGGCCCGCGCCCACCGGCCCACGTCGGCGCGGAACTCCTCGCTCTTCCAGTCATCGGTGAGCACAGCGAACCGCCGCCCCGCGCGGACCATCGCGTTCGCGGTGTCCTGCGCCCCGTGCACACCCTGGTTGTAGGTCATGTCGGCCATGTCCCACGCGGGCGTCACGTTCGGCTCGGGCTGGATGTTGGCCAGGCAGATAGGCAGCCGCGACTCCGACAGCAGCCGCGCGACCCGCATCGCCGGCCCGTAGGTGAGCATCACCACCAGGACGCCGTCCAGGCCAGCGTTCTCGAACTCGCGCATCTCGCGTTCCGCGTCCTCGCGGTACTTGATGGGCTTGCTCGGGATGAAGTCGCCCACCTCCGCGAGGTGCGCGGCCAGTTCCGCCGCGTACCCAGCCTGGCGCTGGGCGATACCCGGGATCATGTCGTCGTAGAGATCCTGCATGATGCCCAGGATCCCGATCCGCGGCTTACGTTCGGTCATCAGAAATTTCCTCCTGAACGGATTCCAGCCGTACTTCCGCCTGCCGTGTTACCGCCTGCCGTGCTTCCGCCTGCTCTGCTGGGCCAGCGCTGCTGGCCGCGGCCCGGGTCAGCGCTGCCCGTAGTGGTCCTTGTATCGCCGGTGCAGCGCGTTCACCTGGTCCGGGGTGAGCGGGGTCAGGTCGCCGTAGGCGCGGGCCAGGTGCACGGTCCGGGCCACGTCCTCGCACATCACCGCGGCCTTGACGGCGTCGCGGCCGCTGCCGCCGACGGTGAACACGCCGTGGCTGCGCATCAGCACGGCGGGGGAGCGGTGGCCGGTGAGGGTGGCCACGATGCCCCGGCCGATCTCGTCGCTGCCGATCAGCGCGAACGGCCCGAGCGGGATCTCCCCGCCGAATTCGTCGGCCATGGCGGTGATCACGCACGGGATGGCCTCGCCGCGAGCAGCCCAGGCCGTCGCGTACGTGGAGTGGGTGTGCACCACGCCGCCGACCTCCGGCATGTGCCGGTAGACGTAGGCGTGCGTGGCCGTGTCGCTGGACGGGCTGTACTCGCCGTCGACGGGCTTGCCGTCCAGGTCGCAAACGACCATCGACTCCGGGGTCAGGTCGGCGTAGCCGACGCCGCTCGGCTTGATCACCAGCAGGCCGCCACCGGGGCCGGTGCCGGGGACCCGCGCGGATACATTGCCGGACGTCCACGCGACCAGATTGTTCTCTACCAGGGCGGCGTGCAGGTCGCAGACCTCCGAGCGGGTCCGCGCCACGGCCGCCGCCGTGGCCGGGTCCATGGTCATGAACGGATTCCTTTCCGGGCGCTGGCCTTCGAAGCACGGTCGCGCACGCTACGCAGCCGGTGCATGACCTCGTTGGCGCCGCGCCCGAAGTAGTCGTGCAGGCGGACGTACTCGGCGTAGAGCTCGTCGTAGACGGCGGCGCTGGCCGGGTCGGGGGTATAGACCGCGTCGCGCTTGCCGCCCATCGCGGCCGCGGCGGCCGGCACGTCGGGGTAGGCGCCTGCCGCGACGGCGGCGTGGATGGCGGAGCCGAGCGCAGGTCCCTGGGCCGAGGAGATCAGGCTGAGCGGGCGGTTGAGCACGTCCGCGTACACCTGCATCACGAACGTGTCCTTCACCAGGCCACCGGCGATCACCAGTTCGGTGACCGGCACCCCGGATGCCTCGAACGCGTCGGTGATGACCCTGGTGCCGAACGCTGTCGACTCGACCAGCGCGCGGTAGATGTCCGGCGCCCTGGTGGCCAGGGTGAGTCCCACCACGGCACCGGACAGGTGATGATCGACAAGTACCGAGCGGTTTCCGTTGAGCCAATCGAGGGCCATCAGGCCGTGCGCGCCCGCAGGCTGGCTGGCCGCCTCCTCGGAGAGCAGGTCGAACAGGAAGATGCCGCGCCGCGCGGCCTCATCCAGGTAGCTGCCGGGCACCGCGTGCTCGGTGAACCAGGCGAAGATGTCTCCGACGCCGCTCTGCCCGGCCTCGTACCCCCACCGCCCGGCGACGATGCCGCCGTCCACCACCCCGCACATGCCGGGTACCTCGGCCAGCGTGGCCCCGTTCATCACGTGGCAGGTCGAGGTGCCCATGATGGCGACCATCTGGCCGGGCGCGATGGCGTCCGCGGCGGGCGGCGTGACGTGCGCGTCCACGTTGCCCACCGCGACCGCGATGCCCTCGGGCAGACCGGTCCAGGCCGCCGCCTCGGCGGTCAGTGACCCGGCGCGGGCGCCAAGCGGGGAGACGGGGTGCTCCAGCTTGTCGGTGGCGAAGCCGGCGAACCGCGGGTCGAGGGCGGCCAGGAAATCGCGGTCCGGATAGTGCCCGTCCTGCCGTATGCCCTTGTAGCCGGCGGTGCAGGCGTTCCGTGTCTCGGTCCCGCACAGCTGCCAGATGATCCAGTCGGCGGCCTCGATCCACCGCCGCGCCTGGGCGTAGATCTCGGGGTCCTCGTCGAGCAACTGGAGCGCCTTGGCGAACTGCCACTCCGAGGAGATCTTCCCGCCGTAGCGGGCGATCCAGGGCTCGCCGCGCTCGTGGGCCAGTGCGTTGATCCGGTCCGCCTGCGGCTGGGCGGCGTGGTGCTTCCAGAGCTTGGGGTAGCTGTGCGGCCGGCCGGCCATTCCCGGCAACTGGCAGAGCGGGGTGCCATCGGCCGTGGTCGGCATGACTGTGCAGGCGGTGAAGTCGGTGGCGATGCCGATGACCGCGGCGGGGTCGATTCCCCCCGCGGCCAGGGCGGCCGGCACGGCCTCGCGCAGCACATCGCGGTAATCTTCCGGGTCCTGCAGCGCCCAGTCCGGCGGCAGCGGCTCGCCGGTGGCGGCGAGCTTGGCGTCCATGACGCCGTGGGAGTACTCGTGGACGGCCGACGCCAGTTCCGCTCCGTCGCTGACGCGGGCCACCAGCGCGCGCCCGGACAGGGTGCCGAAATCTACCCCGATGACGTATTGAACTGTGTTGTTGACCTCATCCGTGCTGTGAGCGCTAACAGCCATCGTCGGCCGGTTTCACTCTGAGTGCTCCTCATTCGTGCTATCGGGGGGTATTGGGCATCCTGCGGGGTAGTGGGGCATCCTGCCCGGTGCCTAATGCAGGTCAAGGCCGGCGGGATACATCTCGGGCGGCCCGGCGCTGGATCGCACCACCAGCCGGGGGGCGACTGGTTCGAGTGAGCTGGCTGGGTCCCGGCCATGGATCAGGTCCACCAGCGCACTGAGCGCCCGGCGGCCGAGTTCGCCGAAGTTCTGCCGCACCGTGGTGAGCGGCGGCAGGAAGTACGCGGACTCCGGGATGTCATCGAACCCGATCACGCTGACGTCGCCGGGCACCCGCCGGCCGTGCTCGGACAGCGCGCGCAGCAGGCCGAGCGCCATGTGGTCGTTGGCGCACAGCACCGCCGTCACGCTCTCGTCCGTGGCGATCTGGTTGCCGATCTCATAACCCGAAGCGGACGACCAGTCACCGGCGAGGATGGCAGGCTCAGCCGCCCCCGCCTCCTGAAGCGCCAGCCGCCAGCCAGCGATGCGCTCGTAGGCGTCGAGCCAGGAGGCTGGCCCGGCGATGTGGTGCACGGTCTCGTGCCCGAGTCCGAGCAGGTACCGGGTGGCGATGCCGGCCCCTTCGGCGTTGTCCACCGCGACCGACGTCAGGGGCGCGTGGGTGCCGCAGCCCACGGCGACCAGCGGCACGGCACCGGCCCAGTCGCTGAGCGCGACCACGGCGGAGGTGAGCGGCGCGATCACGATGATCCCCTCGACGCCCTGGCCGACGAACCGGTCCACCGCGTCAAGCACCGAACGCCGGTCGAGCGACGGCAGGCTGGCGATGGCGACGAAGTAGGTCTCCTGCGCCGCTCCCTCGATGCCGTACAGCATCGAGGCTGGCCCGTAGAGCGTGGTGTCGAAGCTGATCACACCGAGAGTCCGGGTGCGCCGGGTGACCAGCGTGCGGGCCGCGGCGTTCGGCCGGTACCCCAGCTCGCTGATCGCGGCCAGGACGCTCTCCCGGGTCTGCGCGCGGACGTTGGGATGGTCGTTGAGCACGCGCGACACCGTCTGGTGCGAGACGCCAGCCAGCCGCGCGACATCGGTCATGACCGGCGGCCGGTCCGGCCGGCGTTCATTGTGCTTCACACCCGCCTCCCAGTAGCTTATTGTGACCGATCCTGCCTGCCCGTGTGCCCTGCTGTGTCTGATCCTGCCCTGCCTGGCTTGGTTCCTGGTATCCGCCCTGCCGGTGGGTCCGCACGCCGTCCCGTTATCTTCCCAGATGTCCCAACGATTGTGACCGCTCACATCCAGTGTGACCGCTCACATCCAGATGGCCGAGGTTCGGCCCCCATGCTCAGCCACTGGCTCCCTGACCACTGGCTCCCTGACCACTGGCTCCCTGACCACTGGCCCCCTGACCACTGGCCCCCGGACCACTGGTCACCGTGGAGCCCCGGACGACGAGCCGGCCGGGCACCGTGTGCACGCCGTGTGTCGGCTCGCCATTGATCGCGGACAGCAGGTGCTCCGCCGCGACCCGCCCGACATCCACCAGGCACATGTCCACGCTGGTGAGCGGTGGCTCAGCCCCGAGCACCATCGGCGCCCAGTTGTCGAAGCCGATCACCGCGATGTCGTCGGGGACACGGCACCCGATCCGCCGCAGGCTCTCGGCCACCCCGCGCGCGATCTGGTCGCTGCCGCAGAAGATCGCGTCGACGCCGCTGGGCGAGCGCAGCAGGACGCTGGCCGCCTGGCGCCCCCACTGCTCGCTCCACTCGCCGTACAGGACGTCATGGGGCGAGAACTCCGCGCCTGACCCGGCGACAGCGTCGCAGAAGCCAAGGGCGCGCTTGCGTGCGCACAGGAAGCGTTCCGGGCCGGTGATGTGGCCGAAGCGGCGCCGTCCCAGAGCGATCAGGTGCTCGGCGGCGATGCGCCCGCCGCCCACGTCGTCGGGCAGGATGGCCGGCTGGTCGCTGTCCAGCGACTGCGTCATGGCGTAGACAACCGGGACAGGCAGGTCCGTGCCGATGCTCGGCCGCGGCTCGATGCGCCGGCCAGCCACGATCAGCCCGTCCACCTGGCGGTTCAGCAGCATGTCCAGGTACTGGTGCTCCCGGTCCGGGTCATCGCGGGTGTCACACATGAACACTGAGATCTGCCCGGCGCCGAGCGCGTTCTCGGCGCCCAGCATGACCGGGATGCTGAACCGGCCGAAGCTGTCGGTGGTGATCACGCCGACCGTGTAGGTCCGCCCGCCGAGCAGTCCCCGGGCGAGCATGTTGGGCGTGAAGCCCAGTTCGCGGGCGGCCGCGGCGACCCGGTCCCTGGTCTCGGGGCGCAGCTTGCCCTGGCCGTTCAGGGCCTTGGACGCGGTGCCGATCGAGACGCCCGCCAGCGCTGCGACGTCCCGGATGGTGACCCGCCTCGACTCTGGTCCCCGGTGCAGCAAACCACCGTGCGGCAAACCAGCGTGCGGCGAATCACCGTGCGGCGAATCACCGTGCGGCGAATCACCGTGCGGCAAACCACCGTGCGGCGACTCACTGTGCGGCGAACCCCTGTATGCCGAATCCCTTGGAGGCAAACGCTTGCTCCGTCATCTCCCGCCGCCCCGCGGCCGGGAATCTGTAATCAAAACGCGACTATACAGGCTTGACGCCCTCTACGCCGAACCCTACGTTGCTAAGGAAAAGCGTTTCCTCAGCCCTAAAACCACCCATCACAGCAACGAGCCGCGCGGAGCGGCTCTCATCGGAAGGCGGAGCAGCTCAGGTGAGCACTGCCGGAGAAGGTCACACCGCCCTCGGGCCGGTACGTCCCACCGCGGCCGCGGCCGTCGCACACAGGCCTGTCGCACACAGGCCTGTCGCACACACGCCTGTCGCACACACGCCTGTCGACCGCGGGCCTGTCGACCGCGGGCCCCTCGCCAACGGGCCCGTCGACGGTGCCGGCGTCAGCCTGACCGGCGGGATGCTGCACGCCTGGCAGCAGCGCAATCTCGAGGTCAGCCTCCCGCTCGCGCTGCGCCAGCTGGAGACCGCGGGCAACCTCGCGAACCTGCGCCTCGCGATCAGCGGGGCCAGGGAGGGGTACCGGGGCCCGCAGTTCATGGATTCTGACCTGTACAAGACGCTGGAGGCGGTCGGCTGGCAGCTGGCCCGCACCGCCGCCCCGGATCTGGCCGACTTCGCCGTCGAGGCGACGGCGCTGCTGGAGAAGGCTCAGCAGGCCGATGGGTACCTGAACTCCTACGTGCAGGTCACCGGGGCGCCGCGGTACGCCAGGCTGGCGTCCAGCCACGAGCTGTACTGCGCCGGTCACCTCATCCAGGCGGCGGTCGCCTGCCACCGGGGTCCCGGCCTGACCGGCCTGCTCGATGTGGCCCGGAGGTTCGCTGACCACCTCGTCGAGGAGTTCATGGGGACGCAGGCCGGTCTCGACGGCCACCCGATTGTCGAGACCGCGCTGGTCGAGCTGTACCGGGAGACCGGTCACGAGCCATACCTCCGGCTGGCCAGCCAGTTCATCGAGCAGCGCGGCCACGGGCTGATCGGGGACTCCGGGTTCGGCCGCCGCTACCTGCAAGACCAGTTTCCGGTCCGCGAGTCGGTCACCGAAGAGGGCCATGTCGTGCGGGCCCTCTACCTGGAGGCCGGGATCGCCGACGTGGCCGCCGAGACCGGTGACTCCGAGCTGCTGACTGCGTCCGCGGCCCGCTGGGACGACATGGTCGCGGCCAAGACCTACCTCACCGGGGGCAACGGGTCGCGCCACTCCGGTGAGAGCTTCGGGGACCGCTACGAGCTGCCGCCGGATCGCGCCTACAACGAGACCTGCGCGTCCATCGCCAGCTTCCAGTGGAGCTGGCGGCTGCTGCTCGCCACCGGCGAGAGCAAGTACGCCGACCTGATGGAGCGGATCCTTTTCAACACGTTCGCCGCCGCGACGTCCACGGACGGAAACCGGTTCTTCTACATCAACCCGCTGCAGCGGCGCGCTGATCACTTCGAGGAGGACGACCCCGGGCGGCGTCGCGAGTGGTTTTCCTGCGCCTGCTGCCCGCCCAACATCATGCGCCTGGTCGCGTCGTTGGAGCACTACATCGCGACGGTGGCCGATGACGTCCTGTACGTGCACCAGTTCCCGGCGGCGATGATCGCCGCCCCCCTCGCAGACGGCCGCCTCGACGTGGAGGTGGAAAGCGATTACCCCTGGTCGGGCGTTATCACCATGCGTGTGCGGAGCGCCCCGCCCGCCAGTTGCGGGCTGGCCCTCCGCATTCCCGGCTGGAGCACCGGCGCCCGGGTGCGCCTCAACGGCCGGGCCGTCTTCCGCGATCCGGCCGACCACGGCTACCTGGTCCTGCGGCGCCGCTGGCAGCCGGGGGACGTGCTGGCCGTCGACCTGGACGTCAGGCCGCGGCTGACCTACCCGGCCCGGCGGATCGACGCCGCGCGCGGGACGGTAGCCATCGAGCGAGGTCCCCTCGTGTACTGCTTCGAGCAGGCCGACCAGCCCGCCGGGACGGCCGTCGATGACCTCACCATCGTTCCCGGGGCCCTGCTGGAGCGCGAGGACACCGTGCCCGGCGTCGGGCACACCGTCTTTGTCGAGGCCAGTGCGGTGGTTTCACCGTCCGCGCGCGCCGACGGGCTTCCCTATACGCCGGCCCCTGACACACCGATACCGAGTACAGCGCGGCCCAGCGATGGCGCGGCCGCTGATCCGATCACCGCGACCGCGGTCCCCTATCTGCACTGGGACAACCGCGACGGCCGGGCCATGCGGGTCTGGATGCAGGGTTCTTCACTATGAGAGGTATTCACATGCAATGGCGCACTAGGCGAATGAAGTTCCTGATTGTCCCGGTGGTAGCCGCGATGGCCGTGCTCTCTGCGGCGTGCGGTGGCTCGTCCGGGTCCACGGCCGCCTCGTCGAAGAATTTCGGTGTCGGCGCGACCGGGACGGTGCATTTCTGGGCCCGCCAGGCGACAGATGGCCCGGCCAAGGCTCTGGTCGCGAGTTTCAACGCCACCCATAAGAACCTGAAGATCGTGCTGCACCTGACGCCGCCCAATGACGACACGAGCCAGCTCGCGACGGCCATCCGGGCCGGCTCGGTGCCCGACGTGGTCGGGCTGAACGATATCGACGTGCCGGCCTTCGCCCGTGAGAACGCGCTGATGGACATCACCAAGTACGTCAACGCGCTGACGTACAAGAGCTCGCTCAGCCCGGGCCACCTGCAGCTCGCCACGAACGCCGGCAAGTACTACGGCGTGCCCTACCTCGCCGACTTGTCCGTGCTCTGGTACAACAAGACCCTGTTCAGGCAGGCTGGGCTCAACCCCGACGTCGCGCCGAGTTCCTACGCCGAGATCGTGACCGACGCCGAGAAGATCAACGCGCTCGGTCACGGCATCTCGGGCTTCTCGTTCGCGGGCAACTGCCAGGGCTGCCTGGGCTTCACCATGCTGCCCTCGCTCTGGGCGGCGGGCCAGCACATGATCACCGGGCCGCTCGGCTCGCAGAAGGCCAACGTGACGGGCGACGGGCCGCTCAAGACGATGCTCGCGGCCTACCAGACGATCTGGGCCAAGCACCTCGCGCCCGCGGCCGACCAGACGCAGAACGGCCTGACCTGGGGTAAGGACTTCGAGGCGGGCAAGGTGGGCATCCTGCCCGGTGACTACGGCTTCGCTGCCGCGTTCACCACCCCGGCACAGCATGCGGAGTTCGCTGACGCGCCATTGCCCGCCGTCAACGGCGGCGGCTTCAGCACCTTCGACGGTGGGGACGACTTCGTGATCCCGGCTGGCGCCGCGAACCCGTCCGGGGCGTGGGAGTTCATCAAGTGGGCGCTCGACTCGCAGCAGCAGGTCAAGTATCCCTCGGAGGGCATGACGCCGATCCGTTCCGACGTGCTGACCCCGTCTTTCGCGGCCACCAACCCGTACGATGCGGTGGCGCTGCAGGCTCTGGCCAAGGGCTCCGTGGAGTACACCCTGGCCTACGACGCGGTCTTCAACGAGCCCGGATCGCCGTGGTTCAAGATGTTCGAGGAAGCGGTGTACAGCGGCAACGTGAATGCCGGAATCCAGCAAGGGCAGACCGGTGTCCAGAGCACTCTGGACACCGTGAAGGGTTGATCGGTTTGACGACGAAGACAATCGATGCGCCGCCGGCGGAGCCCACGCTCCGCCGGCGGTCGCGAGCTACCGCCGAGGCTCGCCGCACGACCAGGACGGGCCTCGCGCTCGTATCGCCCGCGGTGCTGTTTGTCAGCGTCTTCGCGCTGTTCCCGCTCGGGTTCGGGGTGTACATCTCGCTGACGAACTGGCCGCTGATCGGGCCGTATCACTTCATCGGCCTGGCCAATTACCAGGCGCTGGTGCACAACTCGGTGTTCTTGCAGTCCATCGAGTTCACCCTGAAGTACACCGCGATCGTCACGGTGCCGATCTTTGTCTTCGGGTATGCCCTGGCCGTGTTCGTCCGGGCCAACCGGCCCGGGTCGACCGTGTTCCGGACGATGATCTTCCTGCCGTACATCGTCGGGCTGGTGGCCGAGAGCTTCATGGCCGTCGTCGAACTGCAGCCGGACTCCGGGACGGCGAACTTCGTCCTGGCCAAGTTCGGCATCGTGAAGGACTCAACCGCGTGGCTGGTGCACACCGGGCTCGCCCTGACCGCGATCAGTGTCCTGGTGATCTGGTTCGCCGCGGGGCTGACCATGATGCTGCTGATGGCCGGGATGCAGGGCATCCCGACGGAGTTGTATGAGTCGGCCCGGGTGGACGGCGCCTCCTGGTGGAGTGCTGAGCGGCGGCTCACTCTGCCGCTGCTGCGCCGGTCGATAGCGTTGAGCCTGATTATCTCAGTGGTGTATTCGTTCCTCGCGTTCAACCAGTTCTTCATCATGACCGACGGCGGGCCGGGTACCAGTACGGAGTCGGTGGTGATGGCGATCTTCCAGACCGCCTTCGCCCAGATGGACGTCGGCCTGGCCAGCGCGATGTCGGTGGTCCTCATCATCGTCGTCGGGCTCATCACCTTCGCCCAATTCCGCCTCCTCCAGGGGGACGACACCTGATGGCACCACTGTCAGTGAAGCCAGTACCGCCAGTACCGCCAGCACCGCCAGTGCCACGCAGCCGCGCGGGCCACCCCGGCCGAGTGGCGTTCGTCTGGTACCTCGCCGCTGGCGCGGCGATCAGCGCAGTGTTCGTGCTGCCCCTGCTCTGGGAGATATTCCGGTCGCTCCAGCCCGAGTCCGCGGTGATCGCGCCACCGTCCGCCGCGACGTTCGGGCACCTGACCTTCGCGAACTACCGGACACTGCTGTCCGGGCAGGATGACATCATCCGCAACGTCATGAACAGCCTGATCGTCGGTGTGCTCACCGCCACGGCGACCTCCTTGGTGGCCCTGCTGGCTGGCTACGGGTTCGCGCTCTTCCGGTTCCGCGGGTCAGGGCTCGTCTTCGGCCTGGTGCTGGTGGCCTTCATGATCCCGTTCCAGGCGGTGCTGACCCCGCTCTTCATTGAGTTGCACTTTCTCCACCTGCTGAACAGCCTGATCGGCCTGGCGTTGTTCTACACCACGTTCAACCTCCCGATAGGCGTCTACGTCATGCGGAACAGCTTTCTGCAGGTGCCGCGGGAACTCGTCGATGCCGCCCGGGTGGATGGTGCGTCCGTGACCAGGACACTGGTCTCCGTATTCCGCCCGCTGGTGATGCCCGGGATCGCCACCACCGCGCTGTTCGCGTTCCTGTTTTCCTGGACCGAGTTCCTCGGCGCGCTGAGCTTCCTGACCAACGACGGCCTGTACACCCTGCCGGTGGCCCTCAGCAACGTCGAGACCGGGACGTACGGCGCGGTCAACTACGGCCTGCTGCTGTCCGGCGCGGTCATCGCGATGATCCCGTGCGTCATTGTCTACGTCGCGCTGCAGCGTTTCTATGTGCGCGGCCTGGTCTCCGGGGCGCTGAAGGGCTGATCAGAACGAGAGGCCGCCCGGGCGCTCGTTGCGGTCCGCGATCAGCCCGGCCAGGGTGGCTATCGCGATCTCGGCCGGTGTACGTGAGCCGATGTTCAGCCCGATCGGCCGGTGCACCCGGGCGATCTCGCTGGGCGGCACGCCGAGCTCGGTGAGCGCCGGGATGTGCGGCGCCGGATGCCGGGGGTTGCCCATGATGCCCACCCAGCGTGCCTCGCTGGCCAGCGCGTCACGCAGCACGATGCCCAGCTCGGGCCGGTGATGGTCGGTCAGCACGACGTCGGCGGTGCCGTCCAGGTACCCCTCGGCGCTGCTGACCACGGTGACGCCAGGTCCGCCTGCCGCCCGGGCGCGCTCCGGGTCGGGCTCGACCAGCACCGGCCGGAAGCCGGCGTCCTGCCCGTAGCGCAGCAGGTATCCGGCTACCGGGGAGGCGAACACCGCGACCAGGGTGCGCCCGGTGCTGGGCGGCGCAGCGGAGCCGTGGGCGACATCGTCAGCGGACGGGTCATCACGGGGCTCGACATCACGGGGCTCAATGTCACGGGGCTCAATGTCACGGGCCGAATCGTCGGTCGGGTTGGTCATATGGCCGAGCTTGCCACGACTCAGCCGGCCCCGGCCACGTCTGGGTTTGATTACGAAGGGTACGTTATATGTAACTACTGGTTACCGCTATGCGCCGAGGTGGAGACGGAGGCCAGCGGATATGAGGCGGCCAAGCTCCATCGCCGGCCGGCTGCGGACGGGCTTTGCCCTCTTCGTGATCCTGCTCGCTGGTGTGGGCGCGATCATCTACGCCGGGTTCGCCCACCAAGGGGGGGCCAGCAAGCAGCTCAACGAGCAGGCCTATGTCCTGCGGCATTACGCCAGCCAGCTGGACAACGACTTCGCGGACGCCCAGGTGGCGATCGCCAACTACCAGCTGACGTTCGAGCACCGCTTCCTGAGCGAATATGACGGTGACGAGGCTGATTTCGCCAACGATATGGCCCGCACGCGGCACTATGCATCGCCTGGTATGCGAGGTCTCGTCGACCAGCAGGCCCGGTCGGGCACGACGTGGTTCACGCTGGCGAACAAGATCATCGATAACCCGTCCTACACGGCCGGGGACACGGCGCGGACAGACCAGGCGTGGGTCACGAGTGAGAGGTTCAAAGCAGCCAACATCGCCATGGCAGCGGAAATCAACACCACAGTCAACCGCCTCATCCGGCAGAGCAACAATGCCCTCAGCGTCGGCCTGGCCTGGAGCGCGGGCGCGCTGGCCCTCGCGATAGGACTCGGGCTGGCCATCGCGACCGGCACGGTGCGGCGCACCCTGGGGCCCCTGCGCCGCCTCACATCAACCGTCAACCGGCTCACCGCGGGTGACCACGATGCCCGGATCCAGGCCTCCGGGCCGGCCGAGATCCAGGACGTGGCCCGCGCGGTCAACGCCCTGGCCGACGAGAGCGATCAGTTGCGCCGGGCGGAGGCCGAGAGTAGCCGGCTGCGCGCGATGGCCCGGGAAGCAGGTTTCCGTATCCGGGAGCATCTGCACGCCAATGACGTCATCCGCGCCGCGCGCGCGGCCCTTGAGGAGAATATGGACGCCGATGTCGTGTCCCTGCACGTGATGCGGGACGGGAAGCTGGCGCTGCCGGAGGACCAGGAGCATGACTGGCTTCCGGAGAGTTTCCTGGAAGATTTCCCCATGAGCCGGATCCGGATGCTGGACGACCTGCTCAGGACCCAGTCCAGCGTGGTGATCCAGGATGTGGGCGGCCCGGAAGGCGACCATCTCCAGCCGGAGATCCGTGAGCCGTTGCGTAAAGCCGGCGTCGTGGCGCATCTGGTCACGCCGTTCGGGGTCGGCTCCGAGATGCTGGGGATGATCGCCGCCGAGCGCCTGCGGGCCGGTCATCCGTGGACGGCGGCCGAGGTCGACGCGGTGGAGTCGATCGCGGCCGACCTCGGGCGGGGCCTCCGCCATGCTCGCCTGTATGAGGAGGAGAACCGCCTGGTCGAGGAGCTGAGGTCCATCGACCGCACGAAGTCTGACTTCGTCGCGACGGTGTCGCATGAGCTGCGCACCCCGCTGGCCAGCATCACCGGCTATGCGGAGATGCTGCTGGACCGGGAGATGGGAGAGCTCAGCGGCGAGCAGGAGCACACGCTGGAGCGGGTCAGCCGGAACGCGGTCAGGCTGCAGGATCTGATCGAGGACCTGCTCACGCTCTCGGCCATCGAGGCGGGCACGTTCACCACGGTGGCCCGGCCC
>JAWWPY010000398.1:0-61418 GCA_033854735.1 Streptosporangiaceae bacterium
GCAGCCGGCCCGGGTGAACGGCACCCACGGCGCGGGCGTGGTGGTGTCCGGCTTCGGCGCGGGGCTGGTGGTTGCAGGCGGGGTGGCCGCGTAGACCAGGGACGGGCTGGTGTCGTGGCCCGCGTTCGGCGTCACAGCGGTGTCGAAGATCGGGTCGGTCCAGTAGGCGAACGAGCCGGCCGGGTCGGTCGTGCCGTCAGTGTTGAACGTCCGGTAGGAGTTGCTGACCGGCATGCCGGCCCGGTCACCGTACAGGCCGGTGAAGGTGGTCAGCAGGTCATCGGCGGTGTGCGCGATGAGCGGGGTGTGGTTGTTGGACGCGAACGTGCCGTTGTCCTCGAGGAAGTGCAGCAGGCTCGGCATCATCTGCAGGTCAGAAGGCACGTTGGGGTTGTCGCGGAAGAAATGGACATTGTCGAAGGTGAGCTCGATGACGTGCTTGACCCCGTTGCCCAGGCGGCAGCTGCTGCCGACCTCGGAGCGGACGGCAGCCGAGGCCCGTGCTGGTGGCGGCCCAGCTGACGCCAGCACGGGCGCGGCCGCGCCAACGGCGGCGATCCCGCTCAGCAGCGTGGCACATCCGGTGATGGCAGCGGCCCTTACCGCCAGCCGCCGTCGACGTTGGTGCTGTCGCATCGATCCTCCTCTGCCCGCCGCCCAGCTAGGTTCGCCGGCCAGCCCTGCCGTGGACCCTAGGGATGCTGCCCGAACTCCCGGCGACGGCAGGAAGGCGTGATGACTAACTTTCCCATGGCCCCTCCTGGGGCGCCTGTCACCATCCGGGCTTCGCATGCCTCCACCTTTCACCAAGTCCGGGCGCTCGCCTAGGGTCTGCCTCGCACTAGCCATTTACAATGCGGTCGTGACGGTCAGGGCGGTCATCTTCGACTGGGGTGGCACGCTGACGCCCTGGCACACCTTCGACCAGGAGGAACTCTGGCGGGCCGTGTGCACACAGCACTTCCCCGATCGCGCGGACGCGCTCGCTGCGGCGCTCCGGGCCGCCGAGCTGGAACTGTGGCAGGCGACCGGGGACAACCGCGCCAGTGCCACCCTGGACCATCTGTTCGACCGGGCCGGGATCGCGGTCACCGAGGCGTTCCTCGAAACCTATTTCGAGGCGTGGGATCAGCACACGTTCACCGACCCTGACGTAGCACCGCTGCTGCGCAACCTGCGTGAGCGTGGCGTGCGGGTGGGCGTGCTGTCCAACACGATGTGGCCGCGGAGCGCGCACGAGCGGGTGTTCGCCCGGGACAACGTGCTCGACCTCATCGACGGCGCCGTCTACAGCAGCGAGATCCCATGGACCAAACCGCACCCGGAGGCGTTCCGGGCCGCGATGGCGGCCGTGGGCGTGGACGACCCGGCCGCCTGCGTGTTCGTCGGCGACCGGCCCTGGGACGATGTGCACGGCGCGAAGAGCGTCGGCATGCGGGCGGTCCTCATCCGTAACAGCGACGTCCCGCCATTCGAGTCGGCCGCGCCGGACGCGGTCATCACCCGGCTCTCCGAACTGACCCGCCATCTGGACGCCTGGTGACGACCGGCCGGCATTAGAGCGCACCGCCACTAACCGCCCCTGAGCCGCTGCTCCTAAGCCTCCGCCCATGATCGCGGAATATCCCGGACACATGGACCCAGAAATCTTCCGTGATCACGAAGTGGCCTTATGAATGGCTGGGCCTCTATGGGGAATGGGCATAATTCATTTAATGCAACGAGGCCCCTCCGTGTATGAGACGGAGGGGCCTCGCGGCCTCGCTGCACGGACTGCCGCTTGCGCGGCCACCCTGCGTCGCGGGGCCACCACCAGTGCCAGAAACCCGCCTGAAGCGCCGACTGCCCGGCTCTTCCCGCGTTCCGGGATTTCTCCCGGCTGGTCCCCGTTTACGGTGGCCTACCGCCAGTGCCAGCGACCCGCCCAAAGTACCGGTCACCCAGTTCTTCCAGCGTTCCGGGGTCTCCCCCGGGACGGTCCCGGTTTCCAACGGCCTGCCGCCGGTGCCAAAGACCCGCCCAAAGTACCGGTCACCCAGTTCTTCTAGCGTTCCGGGGTCTCCCCCAGATGGTCCCCGTCTCCAACGGTGAAAGTATTTCTACTGCCTTACGGCAGCGGCCACAAGGGTTATCCGCCGGTTATCTCAAGATTCTTTACCCGTCCACATGAAGTCCACAGAAGGCGCGCTGTTATCCCCCGCAAGGCAGTGCTTTTCCACCGCGCCGTCCACAAGCCGGTCCACAAGAACGCGCCACCGGCCCAGGCCGCGTCACTGGTCGCTGACGTCCGCGACCACTGCGGTGAGGGCCTGCAGAACCCCGTCCGCCGCTACCGCGACCGCGCGGCCATGCTCTCCGGCGCCAAGCGTGATCTGCCGGCCGCGCAGTCGCTCATCGGCGATCACCGGCCACGCGGTGGCCGACCCGAATGGCGTGATCGTGCCGCGCTCGTACCCGGTGGCCTGCTTGGCCACCTCCGCGTCCGGCATGGACAGGCGGCTGACGCCGAGCAGGGCCCGCAGCTTGGGCCAGGAGATCGTCCGGTCGCCCGGCACCAGGACGAACAGGAAGTCGCCCTCGCCGCGCCGCACGACCAGGGTCTTCACGACATCGCTGGGCTCGACCCCCCGTGCCTGGGCCGCCTCGGCCAGGCTGCGCACCGGGCCGTGCGTTATCACCCGGTACGGGATCCCCGCCGCGTCCAGCGCCTCAGTCGCCGCAGTAGCCCCCGGCGCGGGCCGCTGATGGTCGGGCCGGTGGCCATCCTCGCGTGTCACGCGCTCATGATGCCAGTCACGATCGGGCCGGATGCCCCGGTTAGCGCCCCCTCCCCGCCATCGCCCCTGCGCCCCAGCCCCCGCCCCTGCCCCCGCCCCGTGCCGCCGTCCCGGGCCCGCTGCCACCCGTCCCGGCCCCGCTGCCCTCTTCCGCCGCCGCAAGCCCCGACTTTCCACGCGCTCGGTGACCACATATCGTGACAAACCGACCGTGATCATGGTCGTAACGCGTGGAATGTCGGTGCCGGGCATCAACCTGGCGACGTGACAGGCGACAGCGACAGGGTTCCCCGCGACCCGGCGGGATCACTACCACGGCTGCCGGGCGAGTGAAAAGCCGGCCACGGGCGGGCCGACAGGATGATGCAGAATGGCGGTGTGCCCGCCGACGACGACATTCTCGCCCTGCGCGACTCCTGCACCCGGTTCCTGCACTGGCATGGACCAGTCCGGGCCGCGGACCTGCTCGCGACGGTGCCCGCTGAGTCCGTGATCGACCGGTATGGCGAGGGCGGGGTGGTGGCCGAGCTTGAGGGGGAGATCGCCCGGCTCCTCGGCAAGGCCGCCGCGGTGTTCGTGCCCAGCGGCACCATGGCCCAGCAGGCCGTCTTGCGGGTGCACGCCGACCGGCGGCATCGGCGCACGATCGTGTTCCACCCGGCCTGCCATATCGACCGGCACGAGGGCCGTGGCTATGAGCGGCTGCACCGGCTGGTGGGGCGGCCCGCCGGTGAGCAGGACCGGCTGCTCACCGTGGACGACCTGCGCGGTGTGGCCGAGCCGCCCGCCGTGCTCGTGCTTGAGCTGCCGCAGCGGGATCTGGGCGGCCAGCAGCCGTCCTGGGATGAGCTGCGCGCGCAGGTCGAGTGGGGCCGCGGCGCCGGGGCCGCGGTGCACCTCGACGGTGCCCGGCTGTGGGAGTCAGCGGCCGGGTACGGCCAGCCGCCTTCCGTGCTGGCTGACCTCTTCGACACGGTGTACGTGTCGTTCTACAAAGGCCTGGGCGCGCTGCCGGGGTCCTGCGTGGCCGGGCCGGATGACGTGATCGCCGAGGTGCGCGAATGGCGGCACCGGATGGGCGGGACACTGTTCGGGATGTGGCCATCCGCGGCGTCCGCGCTCACCTGCCTCACCCAGCGGCTGCCGCTGATGCCACGCTACCTGCGGCATACCCGGGCTATCGCTGACGCCCTGCGCGATCTCCCGGGTGTCCAGGTGCTCCCGGACCCACCGCAGACTCCGATGCTGCACCTGCTGCTGCACACCACACAGCAGGGCTTCGCCGACGCCGCCCGCAGGCTGGCTAAGGAGCAGGGCGTGTGGACCTGGCCGCAGGCCATGACGACCGGGGACCCGGCCATGCAGCGCGTTGAGCTAGCGGTCGGCGACGCCACCAGCGCCCTGGAGCCGGTGGAGATCCGCGGCATTGTCGCCACCCTCCTGACCACCTAGCCGGGCTGGACCCAGCGCATCGTCACGGGCACCCAGCAGGTCCAGCAGACCGTCGCCGGCATGCGCCGGGCCATGGGACTGGCCGGTGTCTTCAGCCAGTTGCGCGCCGAGGCGCGCCGAACCAGTGGGGCCGATGGGATTTGAACCCATACTGGCAGGATC
Source organism: Streptosporangiaceae bacterium (assembly GCA_033854735.1). GTDB lineage: Bacteria > Actinomycetota > Actinomycetes > Streptosporangiales > Streptosporangiaceae > JAWWPY01. The sequence goes on from JAWWPY010000398.1 coordinate 4,392, forward strand.
CTAAGTCCTGTGCCTCTGCCGTTGGGCTACGGCCCCGGCGCCCGCCGCACCTGTCGAGTTCCCGCAACGCCGCCGGCGGGCTGGCGGCAGTGAGCGAGGGGTTCCGTTGTTAGGCGGCTAGGTCTTTGAGCAGGCGGTCGACGTGGCCAGTGGCCTTGACGTTGTAGTACGCCCGCGCCACCTTCCCGGCCGGATCGATCACGAAGGTCGACCGGATCACGCCCACCGTCTTCTTGCCGTACATGGTCTTCTCCCCGTATGCCCCGTAGGCCTGGTGCACCTCCAGGCCCGGATCGGACAGGAGCGGGAAGTTGAGGCCCTCCTTGTCCCGGAATCTGGCCAGCTTGGCCGGCGCGTCCTTGGAGATGCCCAGCACCGTGAGCCCCGCGCCGGTGAGCCGGCTCAGGCTGTCGCGGAAGTCGCAGGCCTCCTTCGTGCAGCCCGGGGTCATCGCGGCCGGGTAAAAGTAGACGATCACCTGCTGCCCCCGCAGCGCGGACAGGCTCACCGTCCCGCCGTCGGTGTCGGGCAGCGAGAACTCCGGCGCGTCGTCTCCGGGTTCCAGCCTCTGCTCGGTCACGCATGCTCCCTTCAGCGCGCAGACTTCCGTGCGCAAAGCATCTACCGTACCGGTCATCCGGCCCCGGCGCGCCGATCACAGATCGCACAACGGGGTGGCAGGCGCTGCCCTGAGCCAGGTCAGCTGCCGAGCAGGGCCGCGATGACCGGGGCCAGGGCGCGCAGCGCGCGGCCCCGATGGCTGATCTTGTCCTTGTCGGCCGCCGCCATCTCCGCGGTGGTCAGGCCGGAAGACTCCGGCACGAAGATCGGGTCGTAGCCGAACCCGTTCGTGCCGCGCGGCGCGTCGATGACCGACCCGTCCAGGACGCCCTCGGTCACGTGCTCCGATCCCGATGGCAGCACCAGCGCCGCGGCGCAGGCGAAGTGCGCGCCACGCTGACCCGGTGGCACGTCCGCCAGCTGGGCGAGCACCAGCCGCAGGTTCGCCTCGTCGTCCCCGTGCGCCCCGGACCACCGGGCCGACAGGACACCAGGCATTCCGTTCAGGGCATCGATGCAGATCCCGGAGTCGTCGGCCACCGCGGGCAGGCCGGTGAAGGCAGCCACCGCCCGCGCCTTGAGCAAGGCGTTCTCGGCGAAGGTACGCCCCGTCTCGGCGACCTCGGGCAGATCCGGGAAGCCGTCCAGCGTGACAAGATCCACCGGGACGCGGCCGTCAGCGAGGATCCGGCTCAGCTCGGCGAGCTTGGCCGGGTTCCTCGTGGCCAGGACGAGCTTCGCGGCCGTCCCGGTCATCGGGCGAGTGCCTCCCGCTGGAACCCGGTCAGCTCGGCGCAGCCCGCCACGCCCAGATCGAGAAGCTGGTTGAGCAGGTCGCGGTCGAACGGCTCACGCTCGGCGGTGCCCTGGACCTCCACGAAGCTGCCGTCCCCGGTGCACACGATGTTCATGTCCGTCTGCGCCGCGACATCCTCCTCATAGCAGAGGTCGAGCCGCGGCTGGGAGTCGACGATCCCGACGCTGACCGCCGCCACCGAGCCCACGAGCGGGTTGCCCTTGCACCGCTTCCGCCCCTGGAGCCAGGAGATCGCGTCGGCGAGCGCCACGAAGCCACCGGTGATCGCGGCGGTCCGGGTGCCGCCGTCCGCCTGCAGCACGTCACAGTCGATGATGATGGTGTTCTCGCCGAGCGCCTTGGTATCCACACAGGCCCGCAGGGACCGGCCGACCAGCCGGGAAATCTCCTGCGTCCGGCCGCCCGGGCGGCCCTTGATGGACTCACGGTCGCCGCGGGTGTTCGTGGCCCGCGGGAGCATCGCGTACTCCGCGGTCACCCAGCCCAGGCCGCTGCCACGCCGCCAGCGGGGCACTTCCTCCGTCGCGCTCGCCGCGCAGAGCACCCGGGTGGAGCCGAACTCCACCAGCACCGAACCCTCCGCGTGCTCCAGCCAGTGCCGGGTCATCCGTATCTCGCGCAGCTGATCGGGGCCGCGCCCATCAGGTCTCGACATGCCGGACAGCCTAACGTGGCGCGAGGACTCAGCTGCGGGCCCGGTCCGGGGCGCCTGCCTCGATCCAGCGGTACACGGTGGTCACGCCGTCCGCCAGTGCGGTGCCGGCCCGCCAGCCCAGATCGCGCGCCGCCCGGTCCACCGCCAGCGAGCTGCGCGTCAGGTCCCCGGCCCGGGCGGGGGCGAACAGCGGCCGCACCGGGTGGCCCGCGACACCGGCGATGACCTCGACCAGTTCGAGGACGCTGACCTCTGTCCCGGTCCCGGCGTTCCATGTGCCGGGACGGCCGCTGTCGGCCGCCGCGAGGAAGGCGTCAACCGCGTCGGCGACGTAGACAAGGTCGCGGGTCTGGGCGCCGTCACCGTAGATCGTGGGGTCCTGGCCGGCCAGCACGCAGCCGCAGAAGATGGGGATGACGCCCGCGTCGCCGCCGGGATCCTGGCGCGGCCCGTACACGTTGGCGAGCCGGAGGACGGAGTGGCGCGTGCCGTGCAGCCGGTTGTAGAGGCTGATGTACTGCTCGGCGCAGTACTTGGCGACCCCGTAGGGAGACTCGGGCAGCGGCAGCACCTCCTCACGGGACGGGATCGGGGCGTCCCGGCCGTACAGGGCCCCGCCGGAGGAGGCGAACAGCACCCGCGCCCCCGCGATCCGGGCCGCCTCCAGCACATTGACCGTCCCGACCACGTTGTCCTGCGCGTCCTGCGCGGGGGCGGCCACCGAGGAGCGGACATCGATCTGCGCCGCCAGGTGGCAGATCAGCTCCGGCTGGAAGTGCTGGGCGATCGCGGTGAGCCCGGCCGCGTCGGCAATGCTCAGCTTGTGCAGCGTGACGTGCTCGTCGAGGCGTCCCGCCCGGCCTCCGGACAGGTCATCGAGCACGCTCACCTCGTCGCCCCGGCCGAGAAACGCGTCGGTGAGATGTGAGCCGATGAAACCGGCGCCGCCGGTCACGAGTACCCGCATCTGGAGAATCCTAGTGGTCGGTAAGTGGGGTCCTCTGAGCGAACGGCGCCCAGGTGGGTGCCGCGGGGCACCGCTGGCGGCGGTCAGCCGAGGTCGATGACGCGGCCCGACGCGGCGAGCGAGAGCGGCCCGGAGTAGGCGGACGCAGCTTCCCGCAGGCTCTGCTCAGGGTCATTCCAGGGCACCAGGTGGGTGAGCACCAGCTGGCCGACCGCGCCGCCGGTGGCGTACTCCCCCGCCTGCCGCGCCGTGAGATGCAGGCCCTCTGGAATGCCGGGCTCGTCGGCGAAGGAGGCCTCGCACAGCAGCAGGTCCGCGCCGCGGGCCAGCTCGGCCAGCGCCCCCGTCTGCCCCGTATCAGCGGAATAGGCGACGGCCTGGCCCGCGTGCTCAAGCCGGAAACCGAAAGTTTCCACCGGGTGATTCATGGTAGCGAGGGTTACCCGCAGCGGCCCGATCTGCCGGGTACCTGGGGTGAGCGTGACGAAGTCGAACGCGTCCGTCATGCCGCGATGCTCGTGCAGCCCGAAGGCCTGGTCCATCCGCTGCGCCGTTCCGGCTGGCCCGTACACCGGGATCCGCGGCTGGGCACCCCCAGGCGCGTAGATCCGCGCCACACAGTACGAGCACAGGTCGAGGCAGTGGTCGGCGTGCAGGTGGCTCAGGCAGACGGCGTCGATGTCGTACAGCCCGGCGTGCCGCTGCAGGGCTCCGAGCGCCCCGTTGCCCAGGTCGAGCAGCAGCCGGAAGCCATCGGCCTCCACCAGGTAGCAGGAGGCCGGGCTGTCCGGCCCGGGAAAGGACCCTGAGCAGCCGATGATTGTCAGGCGCACAGTTGACCAGGCTACGCGCCCCGGTTACCCGCCCCGGCCCAGGCGGGCGATCTGGCGGCTCTGCGCGACGAGGTGGCCCGCAGAGTCCCACACCTCGGCCTCCTCGTCGAACCATCCGCCGCTCACATGACGGCAGCGGGCGGCGACCCGGAGTACGCCGGCGGCCGGCACTGCGCGCATGTACCAGGTCAGTTCCACGGTGGGCGCCCAGCCGACCGCGCCGAGGCCGAACACCACCGGCGGCAGCGCGTCTACCGCGAGGGCGAGGAGGTAGGCATCCGGATCCCGGTCCTCGCGCAGCCGGAAGTACCCCCGCATCTCAGGGGTCCCGGCGGGCGTCCCGCGCAGCCAGCCTGACGTCGCAGGGTCCAGCCGCAGATCGACCTGGCTGGCGAAACCGCGGAACCGGGCCGACTTCGCGGCCTTGCCGAACCCGAGGCATTCCTCGATGGGCGGCAGCCGGGGCGGCTCACCCGTCCAGGACAGCGCACCATCGCCCTCGGCCGCCCCGAGCGTGCCGGTGGTGACGGTGGCCTCTATGACCGGGGCATCGTCCTGGATCAAGGTCGCCCGGGCCGTCGCGGCGGTCCTGCCCTGCTTCAGCCAGGTCACCTGGACCTGGGCGGGCTCCGGCCGGGGCACCCGGAGGAAGTGCGCACTGGTCGCGACCGGGTGCGGGTGGGGTGAGGAATCGAGAACCGCCCGCAGCACGGTCGCCATCAGGACGCCGCCGTTCACGGCACCGACCACCGAGCCGTCGCCGGACATGATCGCGAACCGTTCATCGGGCTTGACGTCATAGCGGCCGTCACCAGCCGGCAGCACCGCCGTCGCCTCGTCGAAAACCGTCATCGGCTGAAGATCCGCGAGACGCGCCCTAGGCCCACAGCTGTCCTTCGAGCCGCGCCTCGGCCTCTTCCAGGGTCCCCGAGTACGCGCCGGTAGACAGGTACTTCCAGCCGCCGTCGGCGACCACGAACGCGATGTCCGCCCGCTGCCCGGCCGCGTGCGCCTTGGTGGCCATGGCCAGGGCGGCGTGCAAGGCGGCGCCGGACGAGATGCCGGCGAAGATCCCCTCCAGATCCAGCAGTTCCCTGGTCCGCCGCAGGGCGTCCGCCGAGGACACCGAGAACCGCGTGGTCAGCACGGACTCGTCGTACAACTCAGGCACGAAGCCCTCATCCACGTTCCGCAGCCCGTAGACAAGCTCCCCGTACCGCGGCTCGGCGGCCACGATCGACACGCCCGGCACGTGCTCGCGCAGGTAGCGGCCGGTACCCATGAGCGTCCCGGTGGTGCCAAGCCCGGCCACGAAGTGGGTGATGCCGGGCAGGTCGGCGAGGAGTTCCGGTCCCGTGGTCTCGTAGTGGGCCCGGGCATTCGCCTCGTTGCCGTACTGGTAGAGCATGACCCAGTCCGGGTGCTCCGCCGCCAGTCGCCTGGCCACCCTGACCGCCTCGTTGGACCCGCCGGCGGCGGGTGAGGAGATGATCTGCGCGCCGTACATCTCCAGCACCTGCCGGCGCTCGGCCGAGGTGTTCTCGGGCATGACGCAGATCATCGTGTAGCCGCGCAGGTGGGCCACCATGGCCAGGGATATGCCGGTATTTCCTGACGTCGGCTCCAGGATGGTGACGCCCGGCGCCAGCAGGCCGTCCTTCTCCGCCTGCTCGATCATGAAGAAGGCCGCACGGTCCTTCACCGAGCCGGTCGGGTTCCGGTCCTCGAGCTTGGCCCACACCCGTACGTTGGGCGCCGGCGACAGCCTGGGCAGCCCGACCAGCGGGGTCCCGCCCAGCGAGTCGAGCAGCGAGTCGTAGCGCATCACATGTCCCGCGATAGTCAGCCAGCGCCGCCGGCCACGGCCGGCAGGACCGTCACCGTGTCACCGTCGTGTACCGGCGTTTCCAGGCCGCCGAGGAATCGGACGTCCTCGTCGTTGAGGTAGACGTTGACGAAACGGCGCAGCCCGCCGTCGTCCACCAGGCGCTCGCGCAGCCCGCCGTGCCGGGAATCCAGGTCGCCGAGGAGTTCGGCGAGCGTACCGCCGGAGCCCTCGACCGCCTTGGCCCCGCCGGTGTAGGTGCGCAGGATGGTCGGGATGCGGACCTCGATGGCCATGAAAAACACTCCTGGGTGAGGCGGTCTCGAAACGGCACGTGCGGACCGGGCGGACAGTCTGCGCGGCGGTCCGGGCGGGCGGCGCGGCTGAGGCTGTCACTGCGTGCCAACCGGGCACCTTACGGGATCATTCCAGCATGTGCCGGTCGGCGACCGCGACATCCTCCTCGGTCACCGCCCCTTCGGCGATCCGGAACGAGCGGAACTCCGCCTGCTCCGGGTCCCGCGTCGATACCAGCACGTAGTGAGCATCAGGCTCGCTGGCATAGGAGATATCCGTGCGGGATGGGTAGGCCTCGGTCGCGGTGTGCGAGTGGTAGATGACGATGGGCTCCTCGCCGCGCTCGTCCATCTCCCGCCAGACCCGGAACTGCTCGGTGGAATCGAACCGGTAGAAGGTCGGCGACCGCTCCGCGTTGAGCATCGGTATGAACCGCTCCGGGCGGTCGCTCCCGGCCGGGCCCGCGATGATCCCGCACGCCTCGTCGGGGTGGTCAGCGCGGGCATGGGCCACGATCTTCGCGTGCAGCGCGGGGTCAAGCGTCAGCATGAGTCTGAGGGTAGCCGGGGATCTGGTCACAACAGGACCAGCCACCACGGGGCCTCACCACAGGGCCCGCACCAGGGTCTCCTGGAGGTAGGTCAGCCAGTCGTACACCCAGAAATAAGCTGAACGAGGGTCATCCGGTTCCAGCTGGTCCATCCGTTCCTGGAAGTCCTCGGTGATCGAGAGGCGCACGCCGAGTGCGAGCCGGACATCATTGATAGCCCGCAGCCAGGCCTGCGCGTCGTCGGCGGACAAAAGGATGTGCCCGCCATCTTCCGGCAGCGTCGCCAGCACGGTGCGGGCCGCGGCTACCTTGCCGGATCGCAGGTCCTGCTCGGTGTACCGGCGGAAATCCCCCGCTGCCTCGGCATCGTCGCGGTAGCCGTCCGGCAGCAGCCGGGCCAGCACCGGATCCTCGGGCGCGTTGGTGGACGTGCTCAGGCCCAGCATCGCGGCGAACCCCTCGGGGCTGTCCCAGGAGCCCTCCAGCGGGTTCTCCGCGGCCGCAGCCTCCCCCGCGGTGGCTTCCCCCGCGGTGGCTTCCCCCGCGGCGGCTTCCCCCGTGGTGGCTTCCCCAGCCGTGGCTTCCCCAGCCGTGGCTTCCGCACCGCTGCCCAGCAGTTCGGCCACCTGGCCGACCAGGGTGCGGATGATCCCGGCCTGTGGCGGCGCGAACCAGCAGGTCACACCCCGGCGGGTGGCACGGAAACCGGTCACGGGCCCGGCCGCTTCCGCCTCGCCCACCGGATCGTCAGGCCCCCCGAGATGAGGGAAGTCCGCGCCGTCATCCGGGCCGGTGCCGCTCACGAATCGTGGCTTATCGTGGCCCACAGCCCGTACCCGTGCAGGACCTGCGCGTCACGCTCCATGGACTCACGGGTACCCGAGGAGACCACGGCCCGGCCCTTATGGTGCACGTCGAGCATGAGCTTGTTGGCCTTGCGCTTCGGGTATCCGAACACGGTCTGGAACACATAGGTCACATAGGACATGAGGTTGACCGGGTCGTTCCAGACGATGGTGACCCACGGCGTGTCAGGAGCCACATCCTCCTTGATCTCCGGCCGCTCCACTTCGGCGGGGGCCACGCTCATTGATCATCACCTCCTCGTATGTCGTCCCCCCAAGTCTCTCAGCGCGGCGGCATGCGCCGACACCTCCCAGTACATCAGGCCGGGTCAAAATGGCCGCCCGCGAGGTCCGTAGGCTTCGACCGTGACAGATCACTCCGGCGACCAGCAGACCAGGCCGGCCGGCCGCCCCGTCCCAGGGACGGCCGGCCCCGGAACCGGGTTGCTCACCGACCACTACGAGCTGACCATGCTGACCGCCGCGCTGCGCAGCGGGGCGGCCGAGCGGCGCGCGGTGTTCGAGGTGTTCGCGCGCCACCTGCCGCATGGCCGCAGGTACGGCGTGGTCGCGGGCACCGGCCGGCTCCTCGACGCCCTGGAGCGCTTCACCTTCGGCCCCGATGAGCTCGGCTTCCTGAGCGATGCGCGGATCGTGGACGACGCCGCACTGCGCTACCTGGAGTCCTACCGGTTCGGCGGCAGCATCTGGGGCTACGCGGAGGGTGACTGCTATTTCCCTGGTTCGCCGATCCTCGTGGTGGAGGGCACGTTCGCTGAGGCCGTGATACTTGAGACGCTCAGCCTGTCGATCCTGAACCACGACTGCGCGATCGCCTCCGCCGCGTCCCGGATGGTCACCGCGGCGGACGGGCGGCCGCTGATCGAGATGGGCTCGCGCCGGACCCACGAACTCGCCGCCGTGGCGAGCGCCCGCGCCGCCTACATCGCCGGCTTCGCCACCACATCGAACCTGCGGGCAGGCCGTGACTATGCCGTCCCGACCAGCGGGACAAGCGCGCACGCCTTCACCCTCGTGCACGACAGCGAGCGGCACGCGTTCGCGAGTCAGCTCGAGGCACTCGGCACCGGAACGACGCTGCTCGTGGACACGTATGACGTGCCCCGGGCGGTCCGCGCGGCGGTCGAGCTGGCCGGCCCCGGCCTCGGCGCGGTCCGCATCGACAGCGGTGACCTGCCCGTGGTGGCGCGTCAGGTCCGCGAACTGCTGGATGAGCTGGGCGCGCGGAAGACCAGGATCGTGCTCACCGGAGACCTGGACGAGTACTCGATCGCGGCGCTGGCCGCCATGCCGGTGGATGGCTACGGAGTCGGCACCGCCCTGGTCACCGGGTCGGGGGCACCCACCGCCGCGCTCGTTTACAAGCTCGTGGCCAGGGCGGTCGAGCCAGGACCGGCCGGCGTGCTGCGCCCGGTGGCGAAACGCTCGGTGGGCAAGCCCGGACGCGGCGGACGCAAGTGGGCGGTCCGGCACCGCGACGACACCGGTGTCGCACTCACCGAGCTGATCACCGACGTTCCGCCCAGCCCGTCTCCCACCGACCGGCCGCTACTGCGGGCGCTGGTGCGCAGCGGCGAGATCATCGGCCGGGAACCGCTCGCTGCCGCACGGGGCCGGCATCGGGACACGCTCGCCGAGCTGCCCACCTATGCCCTCCAGCTGTCCCGCGGCTACCCGGCCATCCCGACCGTGTTCGGATCAGGCGACGAATAGGAGGGTAGGGGCAGTCAGCGCCCTGCGATGGACGCGCCGCAGGCTGAAGGTCTGCGAACGCACGCCCTAGAGGCACGCCCTAGCTGGCCGCCGACTCCATCGCGGCTGGGCGGAAAGCATGCCGGTAGGCGTGCGGGGTGGTCTGACGCCAGAGCCGGAAGTGATGGCGGAGCGCTGTCGCGTTGCCAAAACCGGCGCGTTCGGCGATGAGATCGACGGTCTCGTCTGTCTCCTCGAGCATTTCCTGGGCGAGCAGGATCCGCTGGCCGGTGAGCCAGCGCAGCGGCGTGGTCCCGGTCTCCTGCACGAACCGCCGGGCGAAGGTCCGCGGTGACATGCGGGCCCGGGCCGCGAGCTGGCGGACCGTGACCTGCTGATCGAGATGACGCTCCATCCAGCCGATAACCTCGGCCAGCGTGTCGCAGGAGACCGGGGCCAGCGGGCGATCCACGTACTGGGCCTGCCCGCCGTCACGGTGCGGCGGCACGACCATCCGCCGGGCGATGCCGTTGGCCACGCGGGTGCCCTGCTCTTTGCGGACCAGGTGCAGGCAGGCGTCGATGCCCGCGGCGGTGCCGGCGCTGGTGATCACCGGGTCTTCGTCCACGTAGAGGACGGCGGGATTGACCATCGCCGCCGGGTGCCGCCGGGCCAGCTCCTTCGCGTGCCGCCAGTGCGTGGTGCACCGGCGCCCGTCCAGCAGGCCCGCCGCGCCGAGCGCGAACGCCCCGCTGCACACGCTGAGCACCCGGCCGCCCCGGGCCACGGTGACCCGCAACTCGTCGAGCAGTGGCTGCGGGAACAACATGCTCTCTGAGCGGTCGACGCGCTCGTCCGAGACCGCGGACATCACCACGAGATCCGCCTCCGCGAGCCGTTCCAGGCCGAATGCGGTCTGCAGGGTGAACCCGGCCGAGGAACGCAGCGGCCCTGGCTCGCCGCCCACCACGGCGAAGTCGTAGGCGGGCAGCCCGTCGTCGCTGCGATCGACCCCGAACACCTCGCACACCACGCCCAGCTCGAACGGGGCGAAACCATTGAGCACGACCACGGCGACGTTCTTCAGCATGCCCTCATCATGCACCACCCAGTGGCAGAATTTCGCATCCATATGGCATTGCTGCCACTAGCCGCTGGTCCGGACGGGCGGCAGGCTTGTGTTATGACCAACGCCGAGATGAGCAGCACCGAAGGCCAGGCGCACGGGATCGCGCCGCTGATCGACCGGATAGCGCGCCGCGCGGCCGGCATCGCGGCCGAATGCAACTATGCCCAGCGCAGGCTCACCCAGCTCCGGCTCAGCCTCGACAGCCACGTCTACGACGTGCGCCAGGTGCCCGACAGCTACCACGAATTTCTGCAACGAACCTCCGGTGCGCTGCGGCACGAGCCGTCGGCGCGGGACCGGCCGGGCGGCCGGACCTGGTGACGGTAGCCTGCTCGCATGCATCCAAGCGCCATGAACGTGGCTGACGCGCTGCGTGCGCTCGGCGTCGCCGGACAGGTCCGTGAGCTGCCCGAGCCCGCACCCACGGCGGCGACCGCGGCGGCGCAGCTCGGCTGCGGGGTCGGGGCGATCGCCAACAGCCTGGTCTTCAGTGCGGACGGCGCGCCGCTGCTCGTGCTGACCAGCGGTGCGCACCGGGTGGACACCGGGAAGGTGGCCGCGCTGCTCGGCATCGGCGCGGTGAAACGGGCCGATCCGGAATTCGTCCGGGCCGCTACCGGGCAGGTGATCGGCGGGGTCGCGCCGCTGGGCCATCCGCAGCCGCTGCGTACCCTGGTCGACCGCGAACTGGAGTCCTACGACGTGGTGTGGGCGGCGGCCGGGCACGCGCACACCGTGTTCCCGACGTCATTCACCGAACTGGTGCGGATCACCGGTGGCACCCCCGCCGACGTGGCATAAGGCGTGCCCGGTGGATCTTGGTGGGTACGGCGCGGGTGATGATCGCGGGGTGGGACGGCCCGGGTGACCAGGTCCACTTCCGTTGCGGCCCCGGCCGCAGGCGCTGGCATGGGGGCTTCAGTGGTTATTGATCCAGTCGCGTATCGAGTCGCGGAGGTCTGCCGGGTCCTTGCCCCGGACGGTGACGGGTGGTGAGCTTCGGAGCAGGCGGGCGTAGAACAGGCCGGTTATCCCTTCCCAGCAGTGCCAGCGGGGGTACGCGCGGGCAACGTCATCAAGGTCCGGCTGGTGTCCTGTGCCGTCGCTGGGCGTGGTGTCAGGCATTGTGAACGGACGGCTCGGCCGGGGCCGGGACCTGTAGCTCAGTCCCGGCGGCCTGGTTAGGCGCAGCGCCAGAGTGGCGTGATCCCAACTTGCCGCCAGCCGCCCAGCACGCCAATCCGGATAGGACGAGCAGTACCGTCACGGCTCCGACGACGCGGTGGATGTGTGGAAAGTAACGCTGCTGGTCGAGGTACAGATTGAGAGCAGGCACGGTCATAATCAGCAGGTAGCCGATCGTGATCCAGGCAAGCCCTTCTCGGCCCTGCCCTGCGCGAGGAATGATCTTGCCCCGCCTGCGGACGCTCCGGGCAGTGAGTACGGCCATCGGCATCGCCGCGATCATGGAGTAGGCGGCAGTCTCGGGAAGCGTGAACCAGGGCACCCGGCTGCCCTGCACGAACAGGACCCACAGCCCGGCACCGGTGTCAATCGCGGCCGGGCACAGCAAGCCCCACACGATGATGGCCAGCCGCCATCCAGGCTGCCGATCCATCCAGGGATTCACCAGATCACCGTATAGCCCGCACTGCCCGCGGGCGGGGAGGCTGAGTGCCCGGAGGGCGCTGCTGGTTGGGCCTGGGCGGCGGTGCGGATTCGTGGGACCCTGGGCCGATCCGGCCAGTGAGGACCACGCAGGGTTGTCCAGTGGATGCGCTCCAATCACCGCGCTGACGGTACCGGAGACGCACCGCCCAAGGCTGTGATGTCCTGCGCTTGCGGTATGTGATCATCTTGGCTAACACGCCAGCACAGACCGAAACCAGGGTGGCAGCAAATGACGGCCACGGAGGAACCGCGGCCCCAGCCAGCTACGTACAGCAGCAGCGCACAGCAAGAGGGGCACCGCAGACGCAACGAGGCCCCTCTAGAGTTGTGACCCGACCTCAGCGCAGCTTAGGACAGGTCGAACTCCCCGCCCCGGATACCAGCGGCAAACGCCCGCCACTCGCCGGGGGTGAAGATCAGCGCCGGGCCGTGCAGGTCCTTGCTGTCGCGGACGGCCACAGCTCCGGGCAGGTTGCTGGCAACTTCCACGCAGTTGCCATCCTGGCTGCTGTGGCTGCTTTTGTGCCACGCGGCGCGGGACAGGTCAAGCTCGGTCATCCCGCGCACCTCCCTCTGGTAGTGCGTCAGGTCAAGGCGCCGGCTGCCTGCTCGACCAGTCGCACGGAGTCATCCGGGTGCAGCGCGGCGGCCAGCAGCCGGTCAAATGCAATGGTATAGCGGGTCACGTCCGTCCGCTCTTCGAGATAGATGTCACCGGCAAGGGTCTCGACGTAGACCACGGCGGGGTCGGTGGGCTCCGGGAAGTCCAGGATCACGAAGGGACCGGTCGTGCCCGCGTGTGCGCCTGCACGGAAGGGCACGACCTGGAGTGTGGTCTTGCCCTGCTCGGCGCTCTCGACCAGATGGCGAAGCTGGTCGCGCATGACTGCCGGGTCACCCACGATCCGGCGGATAACCGCCTCATCGATGACGGCCCACAGGCGCGGGCGATCCTCTCTGGCCACGATGCGCTGGCGTTCCAGCCGGACTTGCACGCGGCGCTCTATTTCGTCTTGGTCAAGTTCACGTGGGCCGTTGCGGAACATTTTCCGCGCGTATTCCTCGGTCTGGAGCAGGCCGGGGATCACGGTGGGCTCAAAGTTGCGGATTGACGCTGCTCCGGATTCAAGTCCGATGTAGACCTCGTACGGGTTGGGGAGCACGTCCCGGAAGGAGTGCCACCAGCCGGGCTGGCGAGCTTCGCGGGCCAACTGGATCAGGCCGTCACGCTCAGGGCCGGTTACGCCGTAGAGATCAAGCAGGACCCGGACGTTGCCTGGCTGGGGCCGGCTCCTGCCGGTCTCGATGCGGAAGATCGTTGAGGTTGACCATTCGAGCTGGCGGGCTACCTCTTCGCGACTCAGCCCGGCGGCGTCGCGGCGGCGCATGAGTTCGATGGCCAGGCGGCGGCCACGCAGGGTGGGGTTCTGGTCTGGGTTGCCTCGTCTGGCCATGCGCTGCCCTTCTCGCCTTATTCCACTCGCACTATTGCATAAAATTGAATGCTAGTGCATTATGGCACTGATGATGTCACCTGCTGGTGGCGCTACGAGACTGAAACGCCACACCAGGGGCCTGACCGGAAGCGAGCCCGGCGAGATGATCTCCCCCATGAGGGGCGGGACCGGCACTGTGCGGGGGCCGGGTGCGCCCGGCCCCGTAGAGCATGGCTCCGGTGCCGGTCCTGTCTGCCACTGGCCACTCGGCTCCTATTTAGAGCTTGCGCCCCTGGCCAGCGCCGTGTCCTGTGCCCGGCTCCATGCCCGCCACGTCCTTTGGGAATGGGGCCTGCCCGCCTTCGATGACACGGCCTCCCTGATCGTCTCCGAGCTGGTGACCAACGCGGTCCAGGCGTCGGCGGGCCTGACCGGCAGCCGATATGACGGCCGGTGGACCCCAGGAACGCCGCCCATCCGGCTCTGGCTCTGCTCCGACCGGCAGCGCGTCGTGACGGCGGTCTGGGACGGCAGCGACCGCATGCCCGCCCGCGCCGTGCCTGACGACCCCGAGGCAGAGGGCGGGCGGGGGCTCCTGCTCGTCGAGACGCTGAGCGCGGAGTGGGGAGTCCATACGGCTGCGCGGTCAAACGGCAAGGTCGTATGGGCGGTGACGACGCAGTGACCGCAGCCGGCGCGGCCCGCAAAATCGCCCCGTGTCACCAGCCACCCCCTCCAGCGGAGCACTGACAATGCCCGGCACCATCCCCGGCCATCCACACGCCAACGCCGGAACCGCAGCACACGCTGGTGCCGCTCACCGGGCTGGTTCCAGCACCTGCAAGCGCTCGAAGACGCGATCGCCTACCGGCGAGCCCGCGTCAGCGCCCCTGCCCCGACTGCACAACCAGCGGCCAGACATGCGACGACCACGCCTGCGACCTGAAACATTGCTTGCGTCGGTCAACCTTTGAGGCTTTGGCCGCGCAGATGGTCTAGTTCGGAGCTGCACGGCCGCACCATCGTGCCGTCGGCTTCCCTCGCGCTGGCCGCGCCCAGGCTGGATTCTCCGCGACGGCTTTCCCGCGGGGCCATCGAGCCAGGGCTTGGACCGGCCGGCATGCGGCAGGCCGCCCGATGACCCGCGGCCTGATGCTCCGAGTGCTGCGCCGCTGCGTCAGAACAGGTGGCCCAGCAAGTCCACCTCGCCGTCGGGCCAGTCATGCCGCCCGATCTTTTTCACCATCAGGGCCCCGGTATCCTCCGCTGTCGCCAGCCCCAGCGTGGTGTGATTATCGATCTTCAGCCAGGAACAGGGGTTCGCGGCGCGCGCCCAGCCGTTCCGGGTGTAAAGCCGGTCGTCATCTGCGAAAAGAATGACGAAATCCATCCTGCAGGAACGGGCCAGTTCAGTCACTTCCGCCAGCAGCCTGCCAGCAAGGCCGCGCGACCGCTCGGATCCCCTGACGCACAGGTCGACCACGCCGAACGTCCGCAGCACAGTGCTGCCGACCCTGATCACCCGCAGTTCCACGCCTACCTGGCCCGCCAGCTCGCCGCCCGCCATCGCCAGGTAACGGAAATGGGGCGGGAGCTTGAAGTAAGCCCGGCTGGGATACCCGGGGAAGCACATCTGCATCAGCGCCTGCACCTGATGCATCAGATCCGCGGGAATCTCGGCCTCCGCGACGCGGGAAATGGTCGCCGGCTCGCTGCCAGCGCGCTTCTGGTCCACGGGTGGACCCTACCGGCCAGCCGCTCGCCCCGGCGCAACGACGCCAGCCACGACCCCGCGAACACCACCAGCCCCAGCCAGCCACCCCCGCCATGTCAGCATTGACGCAACGCCCTATCTGACGCGGAAGTTACACGATCACGGATTAGCTACCCGGCGGCGGTTACCCGGGGGTACCGTCTGGCCGTGCGCGCTCTCATCGTCGTCGACGTCCAGAACGATTTCTGCGAAGGTGGCTCCCTCGCGGTGGCAGGCGGCTCAGCGGTGGCCCGCGGCGTGAGCCAGCACCTCACGGCCGGGAAAGCACCCGGCGAAACGGACGGGTACTCCCACGCTGTGGCGTCGCGCGACTATCACCGGGACCCAGGCGGGCACTTCTCGCCGCACCCCGACTTCACCACCTCATGGCCACCACATTGCGTCATCGGCACGCCAGGCGCGGATTTCCATCCGGACCTGGACACCAGCCATATCGAGACCGTCTTCAGCAAGGGCGAGCACGCGGCCGCCTACAGCGCCTTCGAGGGTGTCGACGATGCGGGCGCTCCGCTGGCCGGCTGGCTCCGCGAGCGTGGCGTGACGTCCGTGGACGTGGTCGGCATAGCCACGGACTACTGCGTGCAGGCCACTGCCATCGACGCCGCACGGCAGGGGTTCGCCACCCGGGTCCTGCTCGGCCTCACGGCCGGCGTGAACCCGGCCACGACCCAGGAGGCGCTTGACCGGATGCGCGAGGCTGGTGTCGAGCTTTCCGGCACTCAACGCTAGGAGAATTCCATGCGCTGGTCCACCTACCTGTCCCCGGCTGACCGCCGGGAGCACGTCGGGCTGCTGTACGACGGGGCCATCCGTGGCCTGCCGGGCCCGGGTACCCTCACCGGACTGCTGGGCGACCACGGTCAGCGCCTGGAGCAGGCCCGGGCGCAGGCCATGCACGATCCCGTCGAAGTCCTGCCGGCCTCCGCCGTGCGGTTCCGGGCGCCAATCCCCCGGCCGCCGTCAATCCGGGACTTCATGGCCTTCGAGGAGCACGTCCGCACCAGCGCCACGGCGCTCGGGCACGATGTCAGCCCAGTCTGGTATGAGGTCCCGCTGTTCTACTTCACCAACCCGGCCGCGGTCCGGGGCCCTCGCGACGACGTGCCGATCGCCCCGGGTTCCGGCTGTTTCGACTATGAACTGGAAATCGCCGCCGTCGTGGGGAGGGCCGGCTCGGACCTCGACCCGGCCACGGCCGAGCAGTACATCGCCGGTTACATGGTCATGTGTGACTGGAGCGCCCGCGACGTGCAGGGGCACGAGATGCAGGGCCACCTGGGGCCGGCCAAGGGCAAGGACACCGCCACCAGCTTCAGCGCCACCCTGGTCACTCCCGACGAAATCGAGCCCTACCGCGCCGGCAACGCCTACGACCTGGCGATGACCGCGTCCGTCAATGGCAGGCCGTACTCGGCAGGCAGGCTCCTAGACATCTACTGGCGGTTCGGTGAACTGCTCGCCTACGCCTCCCGCGGCACCACGCTGATCCCCGGCGACATCATCGGCAGCGGCACCGTGGGGACCGGCTGCATCCTTGAACTCTCCCGGGTACACGGCGCGGGCAGCTATCCGTGGCTGCAGCCCGGAGACCAGGTCCGGCTGGAGGTCGCCCACCTGGGCGTGATCGAGTCCACCATCGTCGCGGGCCGGCCGGTAAGACCGCTGCGTCCGGCGGCAGCCAGCCCAGCCGCAGCGCCCCCCGCCGCGGCACACTCAGCCCCGGCACCACCAGCCCCGGCACCACCAATGCCCCCAGCCCACTCAGCGGCAGCGGGCGGGCTCAGCCCTGGACCACTGCGCTCGGGCGACGGCAGTAACGGGAACTGATCGTTGCGGATCAGTCTGAGTTTTCGGGCAGGGCCTCGTAGATCCGCTTGCAGTCCGGGCAGACCGGGAAACGTTTGGGGTCCCTGGTCGGCACCCACTTCTTGCCGCACAGGGCGATCACCGGAGTGCCGAACACGGAGCTGTCCACGATCTTGTCCTTCTGGACATAGTGCGCGAAACGCTCATGGTCGCCATCACCGTCGGAGGGGGACGGCCTGACGACCGTCTCCTCGCGGATGCCTTGCTCGGGAAGGACCTCGGTGCTCACGAGTAAAGATTCTACGCGGTGGGCGGGCGTGCCCCCGGATCTTCGCCGGAGCTAGTTGAGGGCCGGGTCGTCCGGGTAGGTCGCCACCATGGCAAAGTTGCCGCCCGCGCGGCGCAGGACGGCTGGCCAGAGCCGCTCCGGTTCGGCGGCGAACGCGTCGGCCGGCTCGCCGGAGAGCACGTACCAGGCGCCTTCGTCGATCTCCGCCTGGAGTTGCCCGGGACTCCAGCCCGCGTAGCCGGCGAAAACCCGCAGCGAGGCAATGCCCCCGGCGAGCAACTGGGGCGGGGCGTCCAGATCCACCAGCCCGACCCTCGACATCAGCTTGGACCCGTCCAGCGCCCGCCAGCCGACGGGCTCGTCGTCGCCCGGCACGATGGCCAGCGCCAGGGCACTATTCGGGGCCACCGGGCCGCCCCTGAAGACCACAGACGGGCCGGTCACCAGTTCTGTCCAGGACTCCAGCACCTGCCCGACCGGGACCTCGGTGGGACGATTCAGCACGACGCCGAGGGTGCCTTCGTCTGGTTCGTCCTCCACAACGAGAATAACGGTGCGCCGGAAATTCGGGTCGCCGAGCAAGGGCGTGGCGACCAGAAGCCGCCCCGCGAGGTCCTCCTCCATCTCCCTATTGTTGCTGACGCGGCGGCGTGTGAAATAGCTCACCGCACCTGGTTTCGTGTTCCTGGCCAAATTCCGGCTAGCGGGCGCGGCCGCCGGCCGCGTCGCGGACCGCGGCGGCCACCGCGGAGGACACATCGGGGTGGAACACCGAGGGCACGATGTAGTGCGGTCCTAGCTCACCGGGAGAGACCACCCCGGCCAGCGCCCGCGCGGCCGCGATGAGCATCTCGTCGGTCACCGCGCGGCCCTGCGCGTCCAGCAGCCCGCGGAACACCCCGGGGAACGCCAGCACGTTGTTGATCTGGTTCGGGTAGTCGCTGCGCCCGGTGGCCACCACGGCCGCGTGGGCCAGCGCCGCGTCCGGATCGATCTCCGGCTCCGGGTTGGCCAGGGCGAACACGATGGCCTGGTCGTTCATGGTGGCGATGTCGTCCCCGCTCAGGATGCCCGGCGCGGACACCCCGATGAACACGTCCCGGCCGCGCAGGGACCCGCGCAAGTCACCGCTGTACCCGGCGGGATTCGTGTGCTCGGCGATCCAGCGCAGGCTGTCGTCAAGGTCGGGCCGCCCGGTGTGCACCGCGCCCTTGTCATCGCAGACCACCACGTCCGTGGCGCCCGAGGCGATCAGCAACCTGAGCACGGCGGTTCCCGCGGCGCCCGCGCCCGCCATCGCGATCCGGACATCGCCGAGCTTCTTGCCCACCACCCGCAGCGCGTTGGTCAGCGCGGCCAGCACCACGATCGCCGTACCGTGCTGGTCATCGTGGAAGACCGGGATGTCGAGCAGTTCGCGGAGCCTGCGCTCCACCTCGAAGCAGCGCGGCGCACTGATGTCCTCCAGGTTGATACCGCCGAACCCCGGCGCGATGATCTGGACCGTGCGGACGATCTCGTCGGTGTCCTGGGTGTCCAGGCAGAGCGGCCAGGCATCGATGCCGCCGAACCGCTTGAACAGCGCGGCCTTGCCCTCCATGACCGGTAGCGCCGCGTACGGGCCGATATTGCCCAGCCCGAGCACCGCCGACCCGTCGGTGACCACCGCGACGCTGTTGCGCTTGATGGTCAGGCGGCGCACGTCCTCGGGATGCGCCGCGATGGCCAGCGAAACCCTGGCCACCCCGGGGGTGTAGGCCATCGACAGGTCATCCCTGTTGCGCAGCGGCACCTTCGCGTGGGTCTCGATCTTGCCGCCCAGGTGCAGCAGGAACGTCCGGTCGCTGACCTTGCTCAGCGAGACCCCGTCGATCGCCGCCAGCACCGCCACGATCGCCTCGGCGTGCTCGGTGTCACGGGCCGCGCAGGTCACATCCACCCGCAGCCGCTCGTGGCCGAACGGCGTCACGTCCAGAGCGGTCACCGCCCCGCCCACCTGCTCGACCGCATGGGTCAGCTCGCTGACCGCCCGGCCCCGGGATGGCACTTCGAGGCGAACGGTGATCGAATATGACACACTCGGCGCTACCGACACGTCACTCCCGCCTTCCCGGCCAGCCTTGGCGCAGGACCATCGTGCCATCCCCGGCGGGCGGCACTGCCACCCATCCGTCTCCGAGGCGGCGGTCACGCCCGCGTGTACATACCCTGGAGGAGTGATTGACGGCAGTACTACTGGCAACGGGACTACTGGCAGCGGGGCGGCCGCGGTTGCCGAGGCCTCATACATCGACGTGACCCGGCTCCGGGTGGCGATCGCCCGGGTATCCCGGCGGCTGCGCCGTCACGAGCTGGCCGGGCTGACACCCACCCAGCTCTCCGCGCTGGCCACGGTGGAGCGGGCCGGGCCACTGCGTCTCGGCGACGTCGCCGCCGCGGAGAAGATCGCGCCCTCGACACTGACCCGGCTGGTCACAGTGCTCGAGGAGCGCGGCTACGTGGAGCGTTGCCCGGTGCCGGGCGACGCACGCGCCAGCACGCTGGTCGTCACGGCGCGGGGGCACGCCATCCTCGAGCGCATCAGGCAGGAGAGCACGATCCTGCTCGCCGCCAGCCTGCGCACGCTCACCCCGGATCAGCTGGCCGCCCTGGCGGCCGCGCTGCCCGCCCTGGAGCAGATCGCCGATGCCGACACAGGCGACCCGCGCGCCCGCTGACCCCGCTGACCCCGGCGGCACACGCTCAAGATCGCGCCCGGTCCCCCGAGTGCCCGGCCGTCTGCGGCTGTGGGTTAGTCCACAGGCACGGGGGCTCAGAAGAGGAGGGTGGAGAGGGTGGAACGGGCCTTGGCGACCCGCGGGTCCCGGGGCGGGAAGATCTCGAAGAGGCTGATCAGGTGTCGGCGCGCCCGGTCCCTGTCCTCCCCCGACGTTCTCCTGACCGTGCCGAGCAGCCGGTCGAAGGCCTCCTCGATGCGGCCCGTGGCCAGGTCGATGTCGGCGACACGGCTCTGCGCCTCGACGTCGTCCGGGTTCTCCGCCGCGTCCCGGCGCACCTGCGCCTGGTCGTAGGAGTTCACCCGCCGGATCAGGTCGACCTGGGCCAGCCCGAGCGCCGCCACCGGGTGACCAGGGGACGCCGCGAGCACGCGCTCGAACGCGGCCGCGGCACCGTCGAGGTCGCCACGCTCCATGGCCTGCTGGGCTTCCTCGAACGCGGGCTCGGCCGGGTCACCCGGACCTGGGCCGCCGCTCATGCCCGGCGGGTAGTCACCTGGTCCGCCCGGGCCGGCGGCCTCCGGGCCATCATCCGCCCCGGCGTCCGTGCCCGCCGCGCCCTGGGGCAGGCCGAGTTGATCCGCCACCTGCATGACCTGGCCGATCCACTGGCGCACCTGGGCCTCGGGCATGGCGCCGAGGAAGCCGTCCACGACCTGGCCGCCCACGACGGCCATGACCATCGGGATGCTCTGGACCTGCAGCGCGGCCCGTAGCTGCGGGTTCGCGTCGATATCCACCTTGGCCAGCACCCAGGCCCCGTCGGCCTCTATGGCGAGCTTCTCCAGGACCGGGCTGAGTTGCTTGCATGGGCCACACCATTCGGCCCACAGGTCCAGGATCACGGGGGCGGACCGTGACCGCTCGACGACCTCCACATTGAAGGTGTCCTCGGTCACGTCGATCACGGTGCCGCCCTGCGGGCCGTCGTCCGGCCCGGCAGTGCGAGACGCCGCCTGCTGGCTGCGCTGCGTGGCTGCCTGCCGCGCACCCAGGTCGACGGCGCCGTAGAGCGAAAAGTCGCGCGGCTGCTGCATGACTCCATCCTGCCGCATGCTCGCCGTGGACCGGACCGTTGAAGCCGCCGTAGTATGCGCGGCCATCGGCCTGGAGTCGGGTAGCACATCAGGTGCTATGTTATGCATATGGGTAGCACCCGTGAGACGGCAGGCCTCCCGCGGCGCGCCACCCGGCAGCGCGCCGCGCACCGGATCGGCATCCGCGAGCTTCGCCAGCACGCCAGCGTGTATGTGGACCTGGCCGAGAAGGGACAGACCGTGGACATCACCAACCGCGGGCGGCTGGTGGCCCAGCTCGTGCCGGCCAAGGAACCAGAGAGCCCGCTAGAACGGCTGATCGCGGCCGGGATCATCGAGCGCGCGGAGAACCCTGGCGACCTCCTCGACATTGAGCCCGCTCCGCCCGTGCCGCCAGGACGGCCAAACGCCTCCGAGATACTCCGGCAGATGCGGGAGGAGGAGAGATTGTGATCTACCTGGACTCATCGGCGCTGGTCAAGCTGGCCATTACCGAGCCTGAGTCAGCCGCGCTCAGGCACTGGCTCGCGGGTCAGCCGAACCTGGTCAGGGTGTCAAGCTCCGTAATCCGCGTCGAGGTTCCGCGGGCCGTATGGCGCGCTGAGCCCACGGCCCTCCCGGAGAGTTACCAGATCATCCAGCGCACCGGGGAGGTGGGGCTCACTGACGAAGTGCTCAGCAAGGCGGCGGGCGTGCGGCCCCCGACGCTGCGCGTGATCGACGCGATACATCTGGCCTCCGCGCTGGCCATCCGGCCGGAACTCACCGCGTTCGTGGCCTACGACAAACGGCTGCTCGCCGCGGCGAGGACGGCCGGGCTGCCGACCGCGAGCCCGGCATGAGAGGCGGCACGTTTCCGCGGAAACGTGGCCGACCGCGAGCCCGGCATCCGGCATAAAGAGACGGCACGTTTCCGCGGAAACGTGCGTGAGCCAGAGCACCGACGTTTCCGCGGAAACGTGGCCGCGGTTCCGCGGAAACCCGGCGAGCTGGCCCGTGCCTGGACGCCAGACAGCAGCCAGTCAGCCGCAGACAGGGGGCCGCGTCAGTGGGCGACGGTCAGAACGCCGGGGTCTCGGAGTAACTGCCCCACTCCTCGCGCAGGACGCCGCAGATCTCGCCCAGGGTCGCCTCGGCGCGGGCCGCCACCAGCATCGGCGGGATCATGTTGGCGCCCGACCGCGCCGCCGCCAGCATCGAGGCCAGGGCCGAGTCCACGGCCGCCTGATCCCGGTCGGCCCGTCTGCGGGCCAGGTCCCGGACCTGATCCCGTTCCACCTCATGGCTGACCCGCAGGATCTCCACCGGCTGCCCGACCGTGTCGGGGTAGCAGTTCACACCGACGACCCGCTTCTCGCCCTTCTCGACCTTCTGCTGGTACTCGAAGGCCGACTCGGCGATCTCGGCCATGAACCACCCGTCCTCGATCCCGCGCAGGATCCCGCCGGTCATCGAGCCATCCGGGCTCATCGCGCGGATTCTGGCGAAGACGGCCTCGGCCTCGGCTTCCATCCGGTCGGTGAGCGCCTCCAGGTACCAGGAGCCGCCGAGCGGGTCCGCGACGTTGACCACGCCGGTCTCTTCCATGATCACCTGCTGGGTACGCACCGCGATCTCGGCGGCCTTCTCGCTCGGCAGCGCCAGCACCTCGTCGAGCGCATTGGTGTGCAGCGAGTTCGTCCCGCCGAGCACGGCCGCGAGCGCCTCGATCGCGGTCCGCACGATGTTGTTGTCGGGCTGCTGCGCGGTGAGTGACACGCCCGCGGTCTGGGTGTGGAACCGCAGCCACTGCGCCCGCGGCGTGGTCGCGCCGTAGGTGTCCCGCATCCATCGCGCCCAGATCCGGCGCGCCGCGCGGAACTTGGCGATCTCCTCGAAGAAGTCGATGTGCGCATCGAAGAAGAAGGAGAGCCCGGGCGCGAAGGCGTTCACGTCCAGGCCGCGGGACAGGCCAAGCTCGACATAGCCGAAGCCATCGGCCAGCGTGAACGCCAGTTCCTGCCCGGCGGTCGAGCCCGCTTCCCGGATGTGGTAGCCAGACACCGACAGTGGCTTGTACGCGGGAATCTCGCGCGCGCAGTATTCCATCAGGTCGCCGATCAGCCGCAGGTGCGGCGCAGGCGGGAAGAGCCACTCCTTCTGCGCGATGTACTCCTTGAAGATGTCCGTCTGCAGCGTCCCGTCCAGCGCGGCCAGGTCCGCGCCCTGCCGCTGCGCGGCCGCCAGGTACATGCAGAACACCGGGACCGCGGGACCGCTGATCGTCATCGAGGCGGTCACATCGGCCAGCGGGATGCCGGAGAACAGCACGTCCATGTCGGCGGCGGAGTCGATCGCCACGCCGCAGTGGCCGACCTCACCGAGTGCGCGCGGGTCGTCGGAATCCCGGCCCATCAGGGTCGGCATGTCGAAGGCCACGGACAGCCCGGCCCCGCCCGCCCCCAGCAGCATCTTGTACCGCTCGTTGGTCTGCTTGGCGTTACCGAACCCGGAGAACTGGCGGATAGTCCAGGCCCGGCCCCGGTACCCGGCCGGGTAGAGGCCCCGGGTGAAGGGATACTCCCCCGGCCAGCCGATCTGTTCAAAGCCAGGAGACGCGGCGCCCGGCGCCGGGCCGTAGACCGGATCCACCTTGAGCCCGGACAGCGTGCTGAAGTCCGCGTCGCGAAGGCGCGCCTGGTCGAACCGGCGTTGCCAGCGGCGCTGGCCCTCGACGGCAGGCTCCACGTGAGCGTGCGCCTCCATGACGGCTCCTCCCCGATGCCGGTGAGCGGCGGCCTAGCCGGCCGGGACCCGGCACGCGAGAATAGTAGGACGTCCTACTATTCTCGCTTCAGTGTAGCCCGGCCGCCCCGGATGGCCAGACCTCACCCTGCGCCCCCAACCGCCTCCAGCCCAGTCAGCCCACCCCACCGGCCCCGCCCTGACCGGCTTCTCGCTGATCAGCCCCACCATGAGCGGCGGGCCATAATTCACCGGCATTCCACCCAACCAGGAACCTCGGCCAGCCGTCTCAGGTAGTGCACAGGCGATGCGGGGGCACGCCTGTGCCCGCCAAGGCCTGTCTCGCCAGCGAAGGTGTGGTAAACCTGTGCAGTCCCAAGCTGCCGACGTCACCGCGGCCGCCGCCGCGGGCGAGGTCTTGACTCTGGTGGCGCCGTGGAGCACGGCGACGGGGCCCGCCAGCCGAGAGGAATCCGTGGGCGTGCTCCGCAGCACCGACCGCGGCGCGGCAGAGGAACTCTTCAACGCTTGTTACCCGAGGCTGGCCGGCTGGGTCCGGCGGCTCGTGGACGATGACGATACAGCGCACGAGATCGCGTCCGAAGCCTTCACCCGGCTGCTGGCCCGGTGGTCGGCACTGGACAATCCGCAGAGCTACCTCTACATGATCGCCACGAACCTGGTCCGTGACCACTGGCGCAAGGCTGGCCGGGAGCGCAGGGCCATGCGCGCCGTCACCGCCAGCTCCCGGTTCGACCCGGTTTACCACCCGGGACAGGACGTGCACGTGCGGGCGCTGCTGCAGGCACTGCCCGACCGCCTCCGCAGCCCGTTCCTGCTCCACTACTACGGGGGCTTCCCGCTCCGCGACGTGGCCACGATGCTCGGCCGCCCAGAGGGCACCATCAAGGCCGACCTGTTCCAGGCCCGGGCGCGGCTGCGCGAAGCGCTGGGGGAATCCGGTGACTGACCCGCGCGACGACCTGGATGCCTGGCTGGAATCCAGGGTCCAGCCGCTGCCGCCACCGCCGGGCACCTTCGAGCTGATCCGGCGTCGGGCCCGACGGCGCAAGGTCAGGCGGGCCGCGGTGGCGGCCGCCGGAGCCGCCGCCGTGGTCACCCTGATCGCGGCGGTGCCGACCCTGATCATCCCGCGCCTGCAACTGGGCCCAGGACAGCAGCAGAACAGCGCGGCGAACGGCTCGACGCTGACCTCGGGTCCGAGTCACAGTTCGAGCGCCCCGCCGGTGGCGGCACCGACGCCGACACCGGCCGTGGGGCCGGCGCCCGTGCCGGCCAACTTCGCGGCCACATCGGTCACCTTTATAGGCACGCATACCGGATGGGTGCTCGGCCAGGCCGGAACGCCGGGCCACTGCCCCATCGTCAAGCAGGACTGCACGTCAATCGCGCGCACCGATAACGGCGGCGCAACCTGGTATGGCGTGCGCGCACCAGTCACCGGGGCCCCGGACGGATCGGCCGGGGTGAGCCAGATCCGCTTCCTGGACACCGAGGACGGCTGGGCGTTCGGGCCGGAGCTGTTCGCCACTCACGACGGCGGCCAGACCTGGACGCAGGTCAGCACCGGGGGGATGCGGGTGACCGGGCTGG
Organism: Streptosporangiaceae bacterium; assembly: GCA_033854735.1. Lineage (GTDB taxonomy): Bacteria > Actinomycetota > Actinomycetes > Streptosporangiales > Streptosporangiaceae > JAWWPY01. Next base: position 29,712 of record JAWWPY010000398.1, read on the forward strand.
AGGCGCGCGGTGACCGGGCCTTCGCGGTGTGGGCCCAGTGCACCGGGACCGGCTCCGATTTCGCCGCGGGCTGCACCAGCTTGGCCGTCTATTCCACCACCGCGGGCAGCGACAACTGGGCCCCGGTGGCCGGCGCCACGTGGTCAGAGAGCCCCAGCGTCGCCTCGACCTCCATCTCGCTCCTGCTCACTGGCACCAGCGGGTACCTGCTCACGCCCGGCGGGAATATGGTCAGCGGGCCGATCTCGGGTCAGGGCAGCTGGCAGCCCCTGAACGCCCCGGCCACCGCGATCCAGTCCAGGCCGCAGTGCGCCCCCGGCGAGCTGGCCGGCGGCCAGACGGCCCGCGGGATGCTGGCCGCCACCAGCGCCTCCGGGCTGGTACTGCTGTGCGCCGGCCAGGCTGCGGACAGCTCCCAGGTCAAGGCCGTCTACACATCCTCCGACGGCGGGGCGACGTGGCATCTGGGGGGGACCGCCCCGGCGGCTGGCACCGCCACCTCCGTAGCGGGCACACCATCCGGCGCGATCGTCGTCGCGACCACCCTGGGCATCGAGATCTCGGCCGATGGCGGCGCCACCTGGACCGCCGCCAGTGCCGCCACCCCGCCAGGCGGTTTCGCCTTCGTGGGGATGACCACGTCATCCCGCGGCGTGGCCGTGCCGGCCGATGCACGCCAGGATGCGGTCTGGTTCACGGTGAACGGCGGGCAGACCTGGCAGGCATCGCCCATTAAATAAGATCAGCAACGAAAACCCGCCCCACTCCCCCGGCCGCGGCGGAGCCGCCGTGGGGGCCGGGGTGCTACTCCCGGCCCGGCCGGCCTGGTGCGAAATCGCCCGCCGCCACCCGCAGCCCGCGGAGCAGATCGAAGACCTGGCCAAGCTGGGTCACGTCGTAGCTGGCCATGCCGAACTGGGCGGTCATCAGGTCCTCGGTGGCCCGGGTGACCACCTCGCGGCCCGCTGCGGTGATCTCTGCGAGCTTCCCCCGGCCGTCACGCGGGTTCGGCCGGCGGACGACCAGGCCACGGCGCTCCAGCCGGTCGATGGTGTTGGTGGCGCTGGTCGGGTGCACCATCAGCCGCTGGCCGATCACCCGCATCGGCAGCGCGCCCCGGCTGCTGAAGGTCAGCAGCACCAGAGCCTCGTACCGGGCGAATGTCAGCCCATGCCGCCGCAGGACGCTGTCCAACTCGGCGAGCAGGATCTGCTGCGCCCGCATGATCGAGGTGACAGCGGCCATCGCCTCAGATGGCCCGAATCGCTGCTCCCACGTCTGCGCCGCACGGGCGATCGGATCGAACGGGAGGTCCAGCGGGGTCGGCACAGGCACACGGTACTCGCGTGGCCATCGTGACGGCGGGTGGCAGCAGTCCCTGACCGGCTCAGAAACCGTCGGTCCGGGCCGCGTGAGGGTCACTGGCTACTACTAGTGACAGTTTTGTTGCTACGCGTTATATTGCCTGTTGAGGGGGCTGCTAATGCGGAAACGCGGAATGGGGTATTCGTCCAGCTACCCCCTAGCAGAGATGGTGCCGGTGCTCGCCGCAGGGGTCGGCGTGCGGCACGGCTGGACCTGGGTTCTCCGCACGGCCAGCTTCCGGATGGACCTGCCGCTTACGGGCCGGCCTGCGATCGGCATCGCGATCGGCCGGAACGGTGCGGGGGCGGTCGTGGTCGACCTGCTGGCCGGGCTGGCCCGGCCCGCCTACGGAGAGCTCCGGGTACTGGGCCAGGATCTGACGACCCCGCAGGGCCGGGCCGCGGTGCGCCACTCAGTGGGCATAGCGCGACGGTCCACCCGGTCACAGCCCGGCTGCCGGGTTCGCGGGCTGGTCGGGCACGCGGCCCGGCTGGCCAGGCTCCCGGGATGTGACCGTGATGCTCTGGCCGCCGCGATCCTGGACCGGCTCTGCCTGACACCCTGGGCCGACGTGCCGCTGCGGGCGGCACCGGCGGTGATCGGGCGCCGGGCGCGGCTGGCCGCGGCCTGCGTACATGAGCCCGAACTGCTGCTGATCGAGGGCCTGCTCGACGATCTCGGCCCGCGCGACACGGCAAGTGTCGCGGCAGGCATCCGCGACCTGGGGCGGGACACCGCGATCATCGCCTTCGGCCGGGACCGGGCAGCGCTCGCGCTCGCGTGCGACGAGGTGCTCACGCTCGCTGACGGGATCATCATCGGCTTATCGGCCACCGATCAACGGGCCGGCCGGGGCCCGGAGCCCGATGCTGCCACGGGTTGCCGAGGCGACATGCCGTGACCGCTGCCATAGGCTGCCCTACGTGAATTGGAGCCTTCTCATGTGCGCGCTCCGGGGTCATTTCACTTACGCCCCCGAGGAGCCGGGGCTGCGGGCACGATTGCACGCCAGCTTGGCGCCAGGTCAGGCCTGGCGCTGCCTGCGCTGCGGGACGTTCGTGCCAGGGCCGCCATCCGGCAGCGGCCCAGCGGCGCAGGCACCCCCCGTGCGCCGCGAGAACGAGCTACGCAGCGCGTTGATCCTGCGGTTCTTCGCCGTGGAGCGATTCGCGCGGGTGATCGTCTTCGGGGTGATCGCCTACTTCGTATGGCGGTTCAAGTCCTCCAGAAGCTCCTACGAGCAGGCCTTCAACCGCGAACTGCCGGTTGTGCGCTCAACGCTGCGCGCATTCGGCTTCAACGTCGACCACTCCAAGTTGATCGGGCTCATCCAGCATGCCTTCACGCTCAACCAGCGCACGCTGACGTGGCTCCTCGTCGGCGTCATAGCATTCACGCTGGTCGAGCTCCTCGAGGGTATCGGGCTGTGGCTGCTGCAGCGCTGGGGTGAGTACTTCGCCATGGTGGCGACGTCGGCCTTCATCCCGTATGAGGTTTATGACCTGTCCTTGAAGATCACCCTGCTGCGGCTTGGCGCCTTCGCCGTCAACATCGCGCTGGTTCTCTACCTGGTGCTCACCAAGCGGCTGTTCGGCGTCCGGGGCGGTAAGAAGGCCTACCACGCCCGGCTGCGCAGCGTGTCGATCATCGACTCGGAGCTGGCCGCGATGGAGGAACTGGCGCTGGCGGCCACGGAGCACGATTCCGGGGAGGGAACGGCGATCGGCGCGCCGCCCGCAGGTGGCCCGGCGCAGGCCGCAGCCGGCCAGGCGCACGCAGCGGCTGGCCCGGCGGACGGAACGCCCGGCCCCCGCCTACCCAGCGGGTAGCCCGGCGCAGGCCGCGGTCGGCCCGGCCTCCCCAGCGGGTAGCCGTGCAGGCCACGGTCGGCCCGGCGCAGGCCGCGGCTAACCCGGCGCAGGCACCGCCGCGGTGAGTTCGTCGGCCGCGGTGTAGGGGTCGATCTCGCCCGCGGCGACGCGGGCGGCCAGCGCGTCGAGCGAGGACTCGCCGGGCAGAGCGCCCATCCGCTGTCGCAGCGCGGTGAGGGCGATTACGGAGATCTCCTCGCGGGCGCGGGCCTGGCGCCTGCGATCCCGCTCACCGGAGGAGTCCAGCCAGGACCAGTGCGCATCGAGCCTGCCGACCAGGTCGCCGATGCCTTCGCCGGATGCGGCGGACGCGGCGACGATCGGGGGCTTCCACTCCCCCTCGCCGCGTTGCGCCATCGCGATCATGGTGCGCAGGTCCCGCACGGCCTCCTGGGCGCCGGGCTTGTCGCTCTTGTTCACGACGAACACGTCGCCGATCTCCAGGATCCCAGCCTTAGCGGCCTGGATCGCATCACCCATCCCCGGCGCGACCACCACGAGGGTGGAGTCCGCGAGAGAGGCGACCTCGACCTCCGCCTGGCCCACCCCCACGGTCTCCACCAGGACGACGTCGAACCCGGCGGCGTCGAGCACCCGGAGGGCCTGCGGGGTGGCCCAGGACAGCCCACCCAGATGCCCGCGGGTGGCCATCGACCTGATGAACACGCCCTGGTCGGTGGCGTGCTCCTGCATCCGCACCCGGTCGCCGAGCAGGGCTCCGCCAGTGAACGGGGACGTCGGGTCGACGGCGAGCACGCCCACCCGCAGCCCGCGCTCCCGGTAGGCAGCCACCAGGGCACCGGTGACCGTGGACTTCCCCACCCCGGGCGCGCCGGTCAGCCCGGCCACCCGGGCCTGCCCGGTGAACCGGGCCAGCGCCTTCATGACCGGCCGGAGTTCCGGCGAGCCGTTCTCGACCAGCGAGATAAGCCTGGCCAGCGCCCGCGGGTCGCCGGCGCGGGCCCGATCGATGGCCTCCGCGGCGTCCGGCGTGCTGGCCGCGCGCGATGGCGAGCGGAGGTCAGCCACGCTCAGCCGGCGCCGGCGCCGGCACGCGCAGCAGCAGCGCGCTGCCCTGGCCACCGCCGCCGCACAGCGCCGCCGCGCCCAGGCCACCGCCACGCCGGCCCAGTTCGTGCACCAGGTGCAGGGCGATCCTGGCGCCGGACGCGCCGATCGGGTGGCCGATCGCGATGGCGCCCCCGTTGACGTTGACCTTCTCAGACCGGACGGCAAGGTCGCGCATGGACTGGATGACGACCGACGCGAAGGCCTCGTTGATCTCGATCAGATCGAGATCCCCGACCCTGAGCCCGGCCTTGCCGAGCGCGTGGCTGATGGCGGCGGAAGGCTGCGACTGCAGCCAGTTACCCGGCCCAGCCACGTTGCCGTGCGCCCCGATCTCGGCCCAGACGGGCGCCCCGGATGCCGCCGCGGCCTCGGCCGACATGACGACGACCGCGCACGCTCCGTCCGAGATCTGCGACGCGGACCCCGCCGTAATCGTGCCGTCTTTGGCGAACGCGGGCCGCAGCCCGTTCATCGACTCCACCGTGGCATCCGCCCTGACACCTTCGTCCGTGTCGAAGATCGCGGGCTCGCCACGCCGCTGCGGGACGGAGATGCTGGTGATCTCGGCGGCCAGCAGGCCGTCCTTGATGGCGGCGGCGGCCCGCTGATGCGATCTCGCCGCGAACTCGTCCTGCTCCTGACGGCCGATGCCCAGCCGGGCGTTGTGGGTGTCGGTGAGCTGGCCCATCGGTACCCGCTCGAACGCGTCGGTCAGGCCATCCCACGCCATCGCGTCGAGCATCTCGATAGAGCCGTACTTATGCCCGGCGCGCGACCCTGGCAGCAGGTGCGGTGCCCCGGTCATGGACTCCATGCCGCCTGCCACCAGGACGTCGAACTCGCCGGCCCGGATGAGCTGCGCGGCGAGCGCGATCGCGTCGAGGCCGGACAGGCACGCCTTGTTGATGGTGGTGGCCGGAACGGTCATCGGTATACCGCCCGCCACGGCGGCCTGACGTGCGGGCACCTGCCCGGCTCCAGCCTGGAGTACCTGGCCCATGATCACGTATTCGACCTGATCGCCGGTGACACCGGCCCGCTCCAGCGCCGCCTTGATGGCGATGCCGCCCAGTTGGGCGGCGGTGAAGCCGCTCAGCGAGCCGAGCAGGCGGCCGACCCCTGTCCGTGCGCCACCGGTGATTACCGCTTCCCGCATCCCTACCTCCGCTGGCTGGCCTCTGCTCGCTGGCCGGGCCGGCTGCGCGCCGGAGCCAGCTTCCTGCCACGATACCGAGGGACACGCTCCCCCTAGAAGATGGCGTGGCCAGGAGGTGAAAGCACCGGTGCTGACCCGGATTGATCATGTTGGGATCGCCTGCCATGACCTGGACGAGAAAGTGGCCTTCTACGAATCGCTGTTCGAGCTCACCGTGACGAGCCGGGAAGTCAACGAGGAGCAGGGTGTCCGTGAGGCGATGCTGCGCGTGGCCGACGGCCCGTCGGGATCGTCCTGGATCCAGCTGCTCGCGCCGCTCGCGGCCGACACGCCCGTCGGGCGGTTCCTGGCCCGCCGGGGCGAGGGGATCCACCACATCGGCTACGGCGTGAACGACATCACCCAGGCGCTCGCGTCGATCGGGGCGAGCGGCGTGCGCCTGCTGGACACGCGCCCCCGGCACGGCTCCATGGGCGCCTCTATCGCGTTCGTCCACCCAGCCGACGTAGGTGGCGTCCTCACGGAACTCGTCGAATTGACATCCTCCCGCGCCTGAAGGCGAGGATTCCAGTCCCGCGCGTCCGCACGCCGCGACGTCGAAATGACAAAGGGTTGACCGGGATATACCGTATTGCCCGAGTACGTCACGTCTTGCGTAGACCACCAGAGCGTGCCTAGCCGGTGGCTGATGTGGCAAAAATGCAGATTTATGGCTAGAGGAAACGAGAAGGCGCCCGCTTAGGCATGTTCGGGGGAGTACGCTCCGAGGCACTGGGCGACCGGTCGCGGCTCCGGGTATGCCAGGCCAGGGCATAGATTGCCCCGGCATCTGGGCCGGAGCGTGAGGCCTCGTCCATCCCCCGCACGTCCCCCCCCGTCTAACCCAGGATTAAGCCACATGCAGCCTGAAATCGACGCCCAGCTCAGCAACTTCTTCGAGGAAGCCACACCCCGTGAGTTCGCGCGGGTCATGCGGGGATACGACCCGCACCAGGTCGACGAGCACTTCAAGCAACTCGACAGCGAGGTGCGCCAGCACCGGGACCAGGTTGGTGCGCTCCAGCAGGAGCTGTCCGATGCGCATCGCCAGATCCGGGAGCAGGAGCGCCCGACCTACGCCGGGCTCGGCTCACGCATCGAGCAGCTGCTGCGGCTCGCCGAGGAACAGGCCACTGAGATCGCTCAGGAGGCCAGGTCGGCAGCGAACGAGCTGAACGCGGCGGCCAAGGTCGACGCGGCGGAGGTGCGGGCGGCGGCCGAGAACGAGGCGGCCGAGCTGCGGGCGAACGCCAAGCGGGAGACCGATGACCTGCGGGGGTCAGCCGAGCGCGAGGCCGACGCCATCAGGACCAGTGCCCGGCGCGAGGCAGACGAGCTGACCTCGACCACCGACCGGGAAGCGGCCAAGCTCCGCGCCACCGCCGACCATGAGGTCGCCGAGAAGCGGGCCGCGATCGAGCGGGACATCGCCAAGCTGCGGACCACCACCGAGCGCGAGGTGGCTCAGCTCAAGGCTTCCGCCAAGCGCGAGCGTGACGAGATTCTCACCACGTCCAAGCGGCAGTCGGATGAGATGCGCAGCCAGGCTCAGCGGATCCTCGAGGAGAGCGAGGCGCAGCGCGCCCAGGCTGAGGCGGAGTTCGAGATCCAGCTGGCCTCGCGGCGCGAGGAAGCCGAACGCCAGGAAGCCGAGCGCCTGTCAGCCGCCCAGTCGGCCACCCAGAAGCTGGTCACCGAGGCGGAGCAGCGGGCGGCCACGGCGGAGCAGCGGGCCAGCAAGGCCAGTGCCCAGGCCGAGCAGACCCGGCGCGAGGCCGATCAGCACTCGCGGCAGCTCGTCACCAACGCGAAGAAGAACTCCGACCAGATCGTCGCCCAGGCGAAGAGCCAGGCTGAGCAGCTCCTGGCCGACACCAAGAGTGAGATCGAACGGCACCGCGCCGCGGCGCAGCGTGAGGTCGACGAGCTGTCGAGGCAGAAGGAGAGCATCTCCACCCACCTCGCCCAGATCAGTCAGCTGCTCGGGACCCAGATGCCGGGCCTGGCCGACGCCCTCAAGCCGGGCCGGCAGGCCGTCGGGGCCGGTGGGCAGAAGGCAGTCAGCGCTCCGCCGCAGCAGGCTGCCGCGCCCGCGGCACCTGCGCCATCCGCCCCACCGCGGCGCGAGGAGCCACGCAACGGCGGCCCAACCCAGCAGCATCCAGCCGCGCCACCGGCTGGGCAGCAGGCCCCGGCTGCGCCTGCGGGCAAGCAGCCGGTACCGGCCAAGGCCAGCAACGCCAACAACGACGAGGACTGGTGGACCGAGTAGCCACAGCACATCGATGAGGGGCCGGCGCACACGCGCCGGTCCCTCATTCGTTGCCCGCCGGGTCAGCTCATCGCGGTCTGGCCGCCGTCGATGACCAGCGCCTGCCCGGTCATGTACGACGAGGCGTCGCTGGCCAGGAAGACCGCGGGGCCCGCCATCTCCTCGGCGCGGCCCCAGCGCTGCATCGGCACCGTCGCCACGGTGGCCTTCCCGGCGGCCTCGTCCTGCCACAGGTTCCGGTTGAGCTCGGTAGCGGTCCAGCCTGGGCAGAGCGCGTTCACCCGGACGCCGAGCGTCGCCCATTCGACCGCGAGTGACTTTGTCAGCGAGATCAGGCCCGCCTTGGCCGCCCCGTAGGGCGACAGGAACGGGGATGCGGCCAGGCCCGCCACCGAGGCGACGTTGACGACTGAGCCCTGGCCTCGCTCCACCAGGTGACCTCCGACGGCATGGCACACGTACATCGCGGAGTCCAGATTCAGCCTGATGAGCTTGTCCCAGCCGGGCAGCTTCAGGTCGAGGAAGGGCACCACGAAGTTGGAGCCGCCGGCGTTGTTCACGACCACATCCACGTGCCCGAGCTGCTCGATGGCCGCGGCGACCGCGGCGGCCACTTCCTCCTGGCGCGTCACGTCCGCCGGGATGACGAACGCCTTGCGGCCATGCGCAGCGACCTGCGCCGCGGTCTCGGCCAGGCCATCCGCGCTGCGGGCCACCAGAGCCAGGTCAGCCCCGGCCCCGGCCAGGGCGACCGCGATCACCCGCCCGATCCCCCGGGAGGCGCCGGTAACAAAGGCCTTCTTGCCGGTCAGGTCGAAAAGGGGCACGGTCAGTCCTTCCACTCGGTCGGCAGCGGCCAGGCAGCTGGATTGACCCGGCGCACGATCTCGTTCAGCACAATACGGACGTAGGGCTCGCCGACCCACAAGTGCTTGGCCCCCTCGACCGCCACGACCTCGGCCTGGGGAACCCGCCCGAAGCGCCGCCGCGCCTCATCGGGACGGAGATAGTCATCGAGTTCCGGGACGAGAACCAGCACCGGCTTCCCGGACGCAGCCCAGGAGTCCAGATCCTCGTCGCCAGCCCGCTTCAGCGGCGGTGAGAGCAGGACAGCGCCCTCCACTGCGGGATCCACCCCCCACTTCAGCGCCAGTTCGGTGCCGAACGACCAGCCCAGCAGCCAGAGCCGGGGCAGGCCGGCGGCGGCACACCAGGCAATCGCGGCGGCCACGTCATGGCGTTCCGATTCCCCTTCGCCGAACTCACCCTCGCTGCGGCCGTGCACCGACGCGGTGCCGCGGGTGTTGAACCTGAGCACCGCGAGCCCGGCGAGCGCGGGCAGCCGGTAGGACGCCTTGCGCAGGATGTGACTGTCCATCATGCCGCCGTGGGTGGGCAGCGGGTGCAGGCAGACCAGCGTGGCCACGGGCGCCTGGTCCATGGGCAGCGCCAGTTCTCCAGTCAGGGCCAGGCCATCCCCGGTGCGCAGGGTGACCCGTTCACGCCGGGCCGGCAGGATCGTGCTCGACCTGATATCGCTCATGCTCGTTCCACCCTTACCTGCCGCGCTGTCTGCCGGGGGCCCGGCGGTCACGCTGATCCCAGCAGGGACGGTGCCAGTGCCTGCGCTCGCTCAGCCCGGGGGTCAGCGCGGGCCAGGCCACCAGGTGCGGCGTGCCGGGCGGGATTTCCTGATCGCATCCGGGGCAACGATAGCCCTTCACCGCGGCGGCGCCCGGCACGAGCCGGACCACCCAGTCCTGGCCGTGCCACGACTCCTGGACCGGCGGGCCGAGTCGAGGGGAGGGGTCCCCGGCACCAGCGGCGGGCGCGCCGCGAGCGCTCCGGCCCGCGCCGCCACGGCCGGTCCCGCCGCGTCCTCGGCGCGCGAGATTGTCAGGCAGGCGGCGGGCCTTGCGCGGGCTCACGGCAGTCACAGCCCCGATCCGCCAGAGTGGACCGCGAGGCCGGCGGTCGCATGGTCGGCGGGCAACGCAGCCGGAGCGAAAGCCGGATCGCCGTACCGCGCGCACATCGATGCGAGCACCGCGTGCCGGATCTCCATGCCGGCGACACTACAGTTGGCCGGGCTGGCTGGCCTCAGCCTCCGCTTGGCGGGCTCGCCGGGCGGACAGGTCCCGTTCCTGGGCGTTGCTGGTCAGCGCAGCGGCACGGTCGAACTCAGCCCGCGCCTCGGCGGGCCGCCCCAGCTTCATCAAGAGATCGCCGCGAACGCTCGGCAGCAGGTGATAACCCTGCAGCGAAGGCTCGGCGGTCAGCGCGTCGACCAGGTCGAGCCCAGACTGCGGCCCGGAGGCCATTGACACGGCGACCGCCCTGTTCAGCTCGACCACCGGTGAGGGCGTCACGGTGGCGAGGACCTCGTACAGGGCGGCGATACGCGCCCAGTCCGTGTCCTCGGGCCGGAACGCGCGGGCGTGGCAGGCGGCGATGGCAGCCTGCAGCGCATATGGGCCGCGTGCCCCGCCGAGTTCCTCGGCCCGAGCGAGCGCGGCCAGGCCACGGTTGATCAGCAAGCGATCCCAGCGGCCCCGATCCTGGTCAAGCAGCAGGATCGGCTCGCCGGACGGCCCGGCGCGAGCGCGGACGCGGGAGGCCTGAATCTCCAGCAGGGCCACGAGGCCATGGGATTCCGGCTCGGCTGGGGCGAGCTGGGCGAGGATGCGGCCCAGCCGCACAGCATCCTCACACAGGGCCGGGCGCATCCAGTCATCACCGGCGGTGGCCGAGTAGCCCTCATTGAAGATGAGGTAGATGACCTCCAGGACCGAGGAGAGCCGGGCCGGCCGTTCCTCGACGCCTGGTACCTCGAAGGGCACCTGGGCCTTCGCCAGCGTCTTCTTGGCCCGGACGATGCGTTGCGCGATCGTCGGTTCCGGCACCAGGTAGGCGCGGGCTATCTCGGCCGTGGTCAGGCCGCCGAGCAGCCGGAGAGTCAGCGCGACCCTGGCTGGCACGGCCAGCACCGGATGACAGGCGGTGAACACGAGCCGCAGCAGGTCGTCGTCGATCTCGTCGGAGAACGCGCGATCGAAGTCAGGGGTGACGCTGTCTCCCTCGGCCTCCAGGGCCCGGCCGATCTGGGCGTATTTGCGTTCCAGCTCCCTGTTCCGCCGGAACAGGTCAACAGCTCGCCGCTTGGCCACGGTCATCAGCCAGGCCCCGGAATTGCGGGGAACTCCAGATTCGGGCCACTGCTGCAATGCCGCCACCACCGCGTCCTGGGCCAGTTCCTCGGCCAGCCCGACATCATTCGTGTAGCGGGCCAGTCCGGCGATGAGGCGCGCCGATTCCATGCGGATGACGGCCTCGATCGCAGTGTGAGTCTCCGAAGCCGTCACAACAACCGATCACACCACCCGCGGACCGGCCCGAGCAAGGCGCATCGCGCCAATGCACGCCGATGGCCTGCGGCCGCTACGCCACCCTGGGCGGCGCCGGCGCAGTGCCGTGGCCACCGGGTGGTGCTGGATCCGCGGGCTCCAGCACCACCCGGCCGCGTCCTGCTGCTCTGTGAGCAGGCCGGGCGGGGTTCACGCTCCCCCGGTCTGGTCAGTAGACCTGGCGGATCGTGCTCTCACCGTCACCGGCGATGCTCAGGAACCGCTTCGTCCACTCGATCGCCTCGTCCTTGTCGCGGACTTCCATCAGCGCCCATCCGCCGATGAGCTCCTTGGCCTCGGTGAAAGGCCCGTCGAGCACGGTAAAGGTCCCGCCGACGTTCCTCACCCTGGTGGCCTCCTCGACCGGCCCCAGGCCGCCGGCGGCCAGCAGGACTCCGGCCTTGGTCGCCTCTTCGACGAACTTGTTCATCTCCGCAAACATTTCCTGGCTCGGCGGCGGTATCGGGGTCGATGGGTCGGCCAGTGTGTACCCGAGGAATCGCACTGTCTTGGTCCCTTCTGTCGGTGACCGGACGCCTGGCGGCGACCGGCGGTGCCCGGGGTGGCGGTCTCATGCCGCCGTCCCCTCCTTCTGCCCCTGCGTCGAACACCGTGGTTCCAGATCGACATGGAGCCAGAAGATCTTTCTGCATGAAGGCACTACAGTTGGCTCCCGTGCGGCTCGTCATCGCCCGGTGCAGCGTGGATTACGCAGGACGCCTGACTGCCCATCTGCCGTCGGCGCCGCGGCTGCTGATAGTCAAGGCGGACGGCTCAGTGCTCGTCCATGCCGACGGTGGTTCATACAAGCCGCTGAACTGGATGTCACCGCCCTGCCGCCTGGAGGAGACCCCCGGTGCGTGGCGGGTAGTGAACAAAGCCGGCGAGGAACTCCGGATCACCATCGAGGAGATCCTGCACGATACCAGCCACGAGCTCGGCGCCGACCCTGGGCTGCGCAAGGACGGTGTCGAGGCGCACCTGCAGGAACTGCTGGCCGCACAGCCCGGCGTGCTGGGTGACGGCTGGCGGCTGGTGCGCCGCGAGTACCCGACCGCGATCGGGCCGGTTGACCTGATGTGCCGGGATGCCGACCGCGCCCACGTGGCGGTGGAGATCAAGCGGCGCGGGGACATCGACGGCGTGGAGCAGCTCACCCGCTACCTCGAACTGCTGAACCGGGATCCGCTGCTCGCCCCGGTCCGGGGTATCTTCGCCGCCCAGGAGATCAAGCCACAGGCCCGCGTCCTGGCCGAGGACCGCGGCATCCGCTGCGTCACCCTGGACTACGAGTCGATGCGGGGAACCGACGACGGCGCGCTGCGGTTGTTCTGAGCTGGCTGGGAGCACGCGACGGCCAGCTGCCGCAGCGCGGGTGTGACTTTTCTCATCTGGCTGGCCTCGCCCCGGCCGCTTCCCGGTGCGGTGAATGTGACATTGAGCGTGCTGCCACGGGATCCGCACCCCGGGAAATCCGTGCGAACCTGGCCATCCGGCGGGACAGCTGACTGGTTTTCGCCGCTCTGTCTGTGAATTCCCATCGCGATAGCCGATTTTCCGGCCGAATCGTTCACTTATAGTTATTATCCCCATCTATGGGTACTGATGACCGTGCCCCGGAAGCCCTTCCGGTACGCACCTCGCGTTACCGCCCCACCGGGCGTCACCGGAGTCAGCACCAGCTCTCGGTGCCGCCCGAGGCACCGGCCTTGGTGCTGGCGGTTCCCGGTTCGGAAAGCGCTGTCAGCAATGACATCGCCACCGGGGTCGTCGCGGCGGCGCGCGCGTCGTGCCCGGGCGTGGCGGTGCACTACGGGTATCTGCAGGGGTTCGGCAAGCGCCTCGACGCGGTCCTGGCCGGGTTCCACAGCAGCAACGGCCTGCCGGCCGCGGTGGTGGTTCCCCTGCTCATCTGCCCTGATGCGGAGGCCGACGCCGACCTGGAAACCGCGGTGGCCTCGGGTGGCTTCCCGGTCATCGCGGCCAAGCCCCTCGGCCCGCATCCGGTGCTCGCCGGAGCGCTGCACACCCGGCTCTCCGAGGCTGGCCTGGCCCGCGTTGACCAGATCGGGCAGATGAGCATCACGTCCGCCGCCGAGGGGGTCCTGGTCGCGGCCCTGGGCGACGCGGAGGCGATGTCTGTGGCCGGGACGGTCGCGGTGCTCCTCGCCGCCCGGCTGATCCTCCCCGTCGCCGCTGCCTCGTTCAGCGACCCGACCAGCATCAAGGATGCGACCGAGCAGCTGCGGCAGGCCGGCGTCCAGCGTGTGGCCCTGGCGCCCTGCGTCATCGGACCCGAGTTCAGCCAGGCCGATGTGGCCGCCGTGGCGTCGGAATCGGGCCTGGAAACCGCACGGCTGCTCGGCGCCCATCCCGCCATCGGCCAGCTCGCCGCCATGCGTTACGGGGCCGCCCTGCAGGATCCTCAGCTGGCCAGCGTGGTCGGCGCAGCACGGGTGCCGGGCTCAGCCGGGATGCCTGGCTCAGCAAATCTGCCCGGCTCAGCAAATCTGCCCGGCTTAGCGGGCCTGCCCGGCTCAGCGACCTTGCCGGCCTAGCGGGCCGACCGGGTTGGGCGGCAGGGACTCAGGTGCCGAGGACCGGCACGTTGACGGCGCGGGCCTCGGCGGCCAGTTCGGGAACCTCGACCACGGTGATCCCCGCCTCCCTGAGCAGCACCGCGCCGCCGCCTTCCGCGAAGACCGGCGGCTCCAGCCAGGCGATTACCACGCGGCGAAGGCCAGCCGCGATGATCAGCTCGGCACAGGGCCGGGGCCTGGATGCGCGGAACCGGCAGGGCTCCAGCGAGCTGTAGAGGGTGGCCGAGGCCAGCCGCGGGTCGCCGGGCACCACAGCGGCGAGTGCCGCCTCCTCGGCATGGTCATGCGGGTCCCGTTCCCGGGAATAACCGGTGGCCATGACGGTCCCGTCGGCGCTGACCAGCACGGCGCCGACGCAGAAGGCGGACGGCGACGGGCGGCAGCGCCGGGACAGTTGGATGGCGTCGCCCAGCCAGGCCCGGTCCGCGGCGGTGGCGTCGACCCCGCTACCCGGCTCCGGTGATCCCGCTGGTGCCCCCTGCAGCCCTCGGGAGCCCGGCATGTGGTCAGCCATCCCCGGCCTCGCTGACCCGGTCCAGCGTGCCCTCAAGCCCGGCGGCATTGGTGAGCAGGTAGCGCAGCAGCACTACCCCACCGACCTGGCGGACCTCGGCGAGGGACATCGGGTGGTCCGGCCCGAGGGGGTAGCGGCCCGGCCCAGCGAACCGGGGCGCCGCGGGATCGCCCACGAAGAACGGCGCGATCACCAGCTGGAGCTCGTCCACGAGCCCGCCGGTCAGGAACTCGGTAGCCAGGCTGGCACCGCCCTCGACCATGAGGCGGCGAATGCCCCGGCGGCCAAGGTCGGCGAGGACAGCCTCCAGCCGCGCCGGATCGCCGGCATCGACGATCTCGGCCAGCCCGCCGAGCCTGCCGCTGACAGCCGTCACGGCTGGGCTCGCACAGTAGACGAGGCGTTCCGGGGGGGCAGCCCCCTCCTGCGCCGCACCGCTGCACCGGCGGGGGTCAAAGAAGCGTGCGGCCGGGTCGAGGTCACCGCTGGCCGTGATCGTCACCCCGGCCGGGTGCTCCGGCCAGCCCCGCGCGGTGCGGGCGCCGCGGTACTCCGCGGAGCGGATGAGCAGCCGTGGGTCATCCCGGCGGATAGTCCCGGCTCCGACCATGACGGCGTCAGACGCGGCGCGCTCCGCGTCCACCCGGTCGAGATCCGCGCGGCCGGAGAGCACCAGCCGGGCCGGGCCGGTTCCGTCGATGCGGCCGTCCACCGACATGGCGGTGCTGAGCAGGACATAGGGACGCGTGCTCACTGTAGGCAGTTCCGCATGGCACGGTCCCCTTCGGTATGGCACGGCCCTTCGGTATGGCACGGGCCCTTCGGTGTGGCACGGGCCCTTCCGGCGTCTCACCGCCCTTCCGGGCCAGCCGGAGCAGGACTCCGGGCGGATGGCCATCCAAGGCTATCTGGCCTGCTGTTGCGGGTGATTTACTGTCACGGTGTCGTTGCTGAAAATGAATGAAGCGATGGTGATGCAGACATGAGCACCACGGTGTGGACCCGCGGGCAGACTGGGCCCGCGCAGACTTTCGACTCGGTCAACCCCGCGACCTCCGAGGTGATCGCTACCTTCCCGGCCATGCGGGAGAGCGAGGTCGCCGCGGCAGTCGAGCGCGCCCGGTTCGCCGCCTCCTGGTGGGCGGGCCTGGACTGGAAGGAACGGCGGACCCGGCTGCTGGCCTGGAAGTCCCACATCACGAGGTACATGGCGCGGCTCGCCGAACTTGTGCACACCGAGACCGGCAAGCCGCTGGCCGACGCCCAGCTGGAGATCATCCTCGCGATCGTGCACATCGACTGGGCGGCCCGCCACGCCCGCAAGGTGCTCGGCGCGCGCCGCGTCCGCAGTGGGCTCATCGCCATCAACCAGGCCTCCACCGTCGAATACCAGCCGCTGGGCGTCGTCGGCGTCATTGGGCCGTGGAACTACCCGGTGTTCACCCCCATGGGCTCGATCGCCTACGCCCTGGCCGCGGGCAACGCCGTGGTGTTCAAGCCCAGCGAGCTCACCCCCGCAGTCGGCGGCTGGCTGGTCAGTTCGTTCGCCGACATCGTCCCCGAGCAGCCGGTGCTGCAGTTGATCACCGGGGCCGGGGAGACCGGCCAGGCGCTGGCCGGCAGCGCGGTCAACAAGATCGCCTTCACTGGCTCGGCCGCCACCGCGAAGAAGGTCATGGCCGCCTGCGCGGAAAACCTGACTCCGATGGTGGCCGAGTGTGGCGGCAAGGACGCGTTCCTGGTCAGTGCCGACGCCGACCTGGATGCCGCCGCCGACGCCGCGGCCTGGGGGGCGATGTCCAACGCCGGGCAGACGTGCATTGGCGTGGAGCGCGTCTACGTCGTGGAGGGTGTCTATCACACGTTCCTGGAGAAGCTTTCCGAACGGATCGCCACGGTCCGTCCCGGAGATGACCGGGAGGCGTCGTATGGCCCGATGACCCTGCCGGGCCAGATCGAGATCGTCGAACGGCATATCGCGGACGCGCTGGCCCGGGGCGGCCGTCCGGTGGTCGGCGGCATGTCCAGCATCAGCAAGCCGTATATCAGCCCGGTCGTGCTCACCGACGTCCCGGAGGAGAGCCGGGCGGTCACGGAGGAGACTTTCGGCCCGACGCTGACCGTGACCAGGGTCCCTGACCTGGAGGAGGGTGTACGGCTGGCCAACGCCGGCCGCTACGGCCTCGGCGCCACGGTGTTCTCGGGCAATCGCAAGCTCGCCATGGCGGTCGCGAGGGAACTGCGCAGTGGGATGACCGCCATCAACTCCGTCGTCGCGTTCGCGTCAGTGCCTGCTTTGCCGTTCGGCGGGAGCGGTGATTCCGGCTTCGGCAGGATTCACGGTGCCGACGGGCTCCGGGAGTTCGCCCAGGCCAAGGCGATCACCAGGAAGCGGATGCGCCCATTGGCGAATCTCACCTCGCTGGCGCGCTCCGATAAGGACATGCGCCGGACGCTCACCCTGGTCACGCTGTTGCACGGCAAGCGCTACCGCTGACGAGACCCCACTGGCCCGGCCCCACTGGCCGGCCGGCGTTAGCGTTGGTCGGCGGTGTCGGGCTCGGCGGCCAGCTCCGGGTCCACCGGTTCCAGGGGCGCGCGGCCGGAGATGAGGTCAGCCGCCCGCTCGGCGATGGCGATGGTCGGTGCGTTGGTGTTGCCTCTCGGCACCACTGGCATGACCGAGGCGTCCACCACGCGCAGGCCCTCGATCCCGCGGACGCGGAGTTCTGGGTCGACCACGCTGGTCAGCTTGCTCGCGGCGAGGCGCGAGTCGCCGCCCATCGCGCAGGTTCCGACGGGGTGGTACAGCGTCCCGAGGTCGCGCCGGATGAACTCGCGCAACTCCGAATCGGTGCGCACACCCGGCCCGGGGGCCAGTTCCACGGAGCAGAGCTTGGCCAGCGGCCCGGCGGCGGCGAACTCCCTGGCCATGCGGAGCCCGTTGATGAGCGGGTCGATGTCGGCGCTGTCCGACAGGTAGGCCGGATCGATGGCCGGCTTGTGCCTCGGGTCGCTGCCGCGCAACCGGACGAAGCCGCGGCTCCCGACGGACACGAGCGTGACAAGCAGCGAGAGTGCCCTGGTGGACGGGTCGCCGAGACCGTTGCGGGTGAACTGGGTGGGCAGCACGTGCCACTGGAGATCGGGCGCCTGCAGCGACGGAAGGGAGCGGCTGAATCCGCCCGCCTCGGCGACGTTCGACGTCAGCGGGCCCGAATGCAGGTACCGCCAGCGGGCGAGGTTCGCGGGGCCGGCCGCTTCCTCCAGGCCGGGGCTCTTGGGCGTGTGCCACATGGCGGTGACGATCGGGTGGTCGGACAGGTTCGCGCCTACCCCGGGACTGTCGGCATGAACCCGGATGCCGTGGGAGATCAGGTGCTCGGCGGGCCCAATACCGGACAGCATGAGCAGGTGCGGGCTGCCGATGGCACCGGCGGAAAGGATGACCTCGCGCTCCACGCGCGCCTCTTCCTCCTCGCCGCGGAGCAGGTACCGGACGCCGACGGCCCGGTCGGCCTCGATGATGATCCCGGTCACCCGGGCATCGGTCAGCACCGTCAGGTTGGGCCGCGACATGGCGGGACGGAGATAGGCATCCGCCGCTGACCAGCGCCGCCCATCGCGCTGGGTGACCTGGTAGAAGCCGCTGCCATCCTGCGCCGGGCCGTTGAAGTCCTCGTTGGCGGCCAGCCCGCACTCCTGCGACGCGGCCACGAAGGCTTTGGTCAGCGCGGACTTGTACTTCAGGTCCTGAACGCTCAGCGGGCCGGAGACCCCGTGATAGGCGGATGCGCCGCGGGAGTTGTCCTCCGCCCTGCGGAAGTACGGCAGCATGTCACAATAGCCCCATCCGGCACAGCCGTACTCATCACGCCAGGTGTCGTAGTCGTGGCGGCTGCCGCGGATGTAGATCATCGCGTTGATCGACGATGATCCACCGAGGGTGCGCCCCCGGGGCCAGTAGATGGACCGGCCCGCGGCGCGCTGCTGGGGGACGGTGTGGAAGTCCCAGTCGTAGGCGCTCTGGAACAGGAGGTTCAGCGCTGCGGGGATGCGTATCTCGTCCGCGTCATCGGGCGGCCCCGCCTCGACGAGGAGGACGCTCGCGGACGGGTTCTCCGTGAGCCGCGAGGCAAGGACACATCCGGCGCTACCCGCACCGATGATGACATAGTCGTACACGGCAACCTCACGACCACAGTTTCCAGTTCTACGCCATACCCTACTCGCGCGTAGCGGGGCGATCGTGTCATTGCCGGTGCTATCTGGACCCAGCGGAAAGTAAAGCGCGCTCCCGGCTGAAAGCCGGGAGCGCGCTCCTCCCCTGTGGCCACCGTCGGGCGCTGGCGGGCCCCCGAGAACCGCCTGGCTCCGTGAAGCGGTGACCGTGCAGGCCCAGGACTGATGGCCCCTGCCTGCAATTACCCTTCGTGTTCATACGATGCCACATCGTGGTCATTTTGGGAATACCCCAAGCTCAGGGTATTGATCAGCGAGGAGAATTCGCGGCGAATCCGGAGCCCGCTACGGTGGACCACATGGCCCGCGACCGCACCGACCAGCCTGTCGTGCTCTCCCGCATCTACACCCGAACCGGCGATGACGGCACGACAGCGCTGGGTGACACCAGCAGAGTGCCAAAGACTGACCCCCGGCTCGCCGCTTACGCCGACGTCGACGAGGCCAATTGCGCCATAGGGACCGCGCTCGCGCTGGGAAAACTCGGCGGCGACATGGTGACGCTGCTCGCCCGCATTCAGAATGAGCTATTCGATCTGGGCGCCGATCTCTGCAATCCCGTGACGGACAACCCACCGCCCTACCCGCCGCTCCGGATAACCGGGGACTACGTCACCGCCCTGGAGAAAGCCTGCGATACGCACAACGAGGGCCTCCCGGCGCTGCGTAGTTTCATCCTGCCGGGTGGCACACCGGGCGCTGCACTGCTGCACACGGCGCGGACCGTCGTCCGGCGGGCTGAGCGCAGCTGCTGGGCGGCTCTGGACGCAGGCGGTGAGTCAGTCAACCCGCTGACCGCGCAGTACCTCAACCGGCTCTCGGACCTCCTGTTCATCCTCGCGCGGCGGGCCAACGAGTCTCACGGCGACGTCCTCTGGAAGCCCGGCGGCGAACGCTAGGGGCGTCCGTGCGGTGAGCCACTGGCAGGCATCCGTGCGGTGAGCCGCTGGCTGGCACTGGCCGGGTGACCAGGTTCCGCTCGTCGGCCCGAGGCGCCTTTATGGGTGGTTTCGGCCGCTACGGGTACGCCTGCGGCTCACCGCACGGACGCCTCAGCACGACGGGGACGCCTGCGGCTCACCGCACGGACGCCTCTGGCGCGCCGGTACTGTCAGCGCAGTGCAGACCATGGCGAATTCTGGCGAAATGTCGTCGGCCAGTGCCGGAATGCTAAGGCGTGACCGGGCGGCCGGGAAATACCCGGTGCCGGTGCTGGGCGCTGCGATCCTGGCGGCGGAGCATGTTTCATTCCTGTTGGTTGGCAGCGCGGCCCTGTGGCTGCACGGAGAGCAGATCGCAGTTGGCGATGCTGATGTGGTGATTGAGCCGGGCGAGCAGAACGCCCGCCGTCTGAGTGAGGCTCTGGCCGATATGGCAATCCGGCCCCGGGCGGTCTCGCGGTCTCGGGACTTCCCGCTGCTGCCCTTGGTCAGCGTCACCACGTCCTATGGCAGGGTTGACTGCCTGCTGGAACGCGGACGGCTCGACTGGGAGCGGCTGCGCCAGTCCTCGGTGACCATCCCGGTCGCCGATGCCCATGTCCTGGTGGCCGCCCGGGCCGACGTCTGGGCCCTCCGGCGCCAGTTCAAGGAGTGAGCACAAATGGGCGAACGCAGTGGCGTCGGCCTCGTCGAATGCGCCATCCTCGAAGCGCTCGACTCCCCGGGCGGCCGGCCCCGTTATCGCAGGAGCTCCAGGGTGCTGGCAACTGTCGAGAACCGCATCGGGCTGGCCCCCGGCTATGCCTACGAGGTGCTCCTTGACCTGGCCCGGCCGTGGACGATGCCGCTCAGCCTGGTAAGCGGGCAGGGCAACTTCGGCAGCCGCGGGAACGATCCGGCGGCGAATTACCGCTACACCGAGGCCCGGCTCTCCCGGGCCGGGCAGGTCGCTCTCGCGGCCGAGCACGGGGACCTTGCCCCAGTGCCAATCGGGCTCATCAATGGCAACGTCTACCGGGAAGGGATCAGGCCGCCGTTCCGCCCGCAGGGGGTCATCGAGGCCATGCGCGAGGTCGTCCAGCGGCCGGGGGTGACCAGCAAAGACTTGATCGACATCGTCGGCCCGCCCCACTTCCTGAATGGCTGCACGGTGACCGGCGACTTCGCGGCCCTGGCGGCGGGCCGCGCAACGGTCCTCAGGCTGCAGGCCCGGGTCACCGTCAGCGACGATCACAGCAGCGTCATGATCGAGAACTTCCCGCCCAACGCCAATCCCGACGAAACCGCGCAGAGCATCGCCGACCGGGCCAGAGCGCGTGACTGGGCACCGAGGTACCCCGGCCTCCACCGGCATGCACGCCTTCCGCTCAGGGACGTACGCGACCAGTCGTCGCAGGCGCGAGACACTGACCTGCTCATCTGCGTGCCCGAGTACGGAACCACGCCGGAGCAGCTGCGAGACCAGCTCCTGGACGTATACGGCGTCTACACCACCGTCTCCGTCGCCCTCCCCCGGCCACTGGCCACCATGCTGAGAAGCTGGGCCGAGGCCTACAGCACCGAGGATCTGCTGACCAGCCTGGCAGCCCTGGAGAAAGCCATGCACAACGGGCACCCCCCGGCTGCTTCATGATCACGAATGATCCGGGGGCTGCGCTCGTTTCGCCGGTCGCGTACGCAGTAGCGCGCACCCGGCTGCAGGTGCTTCATTGGTGCCATGGAGATCTTGGTGCTGGGCGGTACAGCCTGGCTCGGCCGCGAGGCCGCCCGCCAGGCGGTGCACCGCGGTCACACAGTGACCTGCCTCGCGCGCGGCGAGAGCGGGAACGTGGCGGACGGAGCGCTCCTCACCGCCGCCGACCGGCGTGCGCCCATGGCGTATGCGTCGCTGGCCGGCCGCGAGTGGGACGCGGTCATCGAGGTGTCATGGCAGCCGGGATTCGTCCGGGGCGCGCTGCGCGCGCTAGGCGGCCGGGCACGGCACTGGACCTACATCTCCTCAGGCAACGTCTACGCCTCCCATGCCACGCCGGGGGCCGACGAGTCCTCCCAGCTTCTGACCGCGACAGACTCAGATGTGGGATACAGCGAGCAGTACGGTGAGGCGAAGGTCGCGTGCGAGCAAGCCTCTGCCGCCGCCATGGGCGACCGGTTGCTCATCGCACGCGCCGGGCTCATCGGCGGTCCCGGCGACCACAGCGACCGCACCGGCTACTGGGCCGCCCGCGCCGCGCGCGATCCAGGCACGCCGATGCTCGTCCCCGCCTCCCCCGGCATGCCGACCCAGGTCATCGACGTCCGCGACCTCGCAGCCTGGCTACTCGACTCAGCGCAGGCGGGAACCACCGGCACGTACAACGCCGTCGGGCCAGTTGTCCCCTTCGGCGAATGGGTCGAGCAGTCCCGCGCGGCAGGCGGCCATACCGGGCCGGTCATCACCGCTGACCCCGCGTGGCTTCTGGCGCAGGGCGTCGCCGAATACATGGGGCCAGAATCGCTCCCGATGTGGCTGGCCGAGCCCGGATGGGAAGGATGGTCGGCCCGAAGCGGCGCAGCCGCCGCCGCCGCCGGGCTACGGCACCGCCCGCGCGCAGAACTGCTCGCCGACACCCTCGCCTGGGAACGCGAACAAGGCCTGAACCGCACCCGCCACGCCGGCCTCAGCGCACAACGCGAGCGCGAACTCCTCGACGCCCTAACCTGACAGACGACCGCAGACCGGCCACCGAAACCAGGGGACTGGCAGGACGGCAGCGGCCGATGAACCGCCCGGCACCACTGCCCGGGGCCGGGCTGGGGACGGGGTTAGCCGGTTTGGCCTAGGTAGGAGCCGGGGGGGCGGCTTCCAGCCAGGCTAGGAAGCCGGTCAGCGCGGACTCTCCCATGGCGAGTTCGACCCTGTCGGCCGGCTCCCCCACGTGGCACTCCACCACAACGGTTCCCTCCCCCAGGCTGGCCGCTTCCACGGGATCGCTGAGGCGCCGGGAGACCACGGTCAGGGTGCGCCGCTCGAAGACCTCGTCCGGCGTCAGCAGGACGCCGAATACGTGATACCAGCGCAACTCGCACGGACGCCTCTGGCGCGCCGACTATCTTGATCGTTTCGACTCTCCATCACTTACGACCATGATCACGTCACTTTCGTCCGGGTTTGTCGGTGCCTAACGCGTGGAGAGTCGAAACGATCACCGGTTTGTAGCGGTTAGCCGACCTGGCCCAGGTACTGGCCGGGGGGGGCGGCTTCCAGCCAGGCTAGGAAGCCGGTCAGTGCGGATTCCCCCATGGCGAGTTCGACCGTGTCGGCCGCCTCTCCCACGTGGCACTCCACCACGACGGTTCCCTCTCCCAGGCTGGCCGCTTCCACGGGATCGCTGAGGCGCCGGGAGACCACGGTCAGGGTGCGCCGCTCGAAGACCTCGTCCGGCGTCAGCAGGACGCCGAAGACGTGATACCAGCGCAACTCGTCCTGCTGGTAAGCGGCCACGCCCAGCCGCCAGCTCCCTTCGGGCAGGCGCAGCCCGCACTCGACGGTGCCGCCGCCCCGGTCGAGCAGGATCCTGCGCACCGTGATGCCCGCCGCGAGGAGCAGGGCCAGGGTCAGGAAACCAGCGAAGAGCCACGCTGCATCGAACGCCAGCGCTCCGCTCACCTCCGGGCCTCCGCGCTGGCCTTCGTCAGAACCGCTCGCCTGCGGCCCGGAGCAGGGCCCGGGAGTACTTCACCTCGGTCGGCTCCTGATCTCCCGGAGCGAGGGAGCCGGCCGCCTCCAGCGCGGCGTCGAGCTGGGCCTGGGCCGCCGCCCGGTCCACCTGCCCGCCCACCTCGGCCTGCCGGGAGAGGATCGATACCCGGTCGTCGGCAATAGCGAGAAATCCGCTACTGACCGCGATCATCACCTCTTCGCCCTGGGATTCGTCGCCGACCTCAGGATCGAGGATCCGGACCACGCTGCCCTCGGCCAGGATGCCGAGCACAGGGGGGTGCCCGCCCATCACGCCGATGTCCCCGTCGAGCGTCTTGGCGATCACCATCCGGGCGTTGCCCGACCAGATCTCGCCGTCCGGCACGACAAGCTCTACGCGCAGTGTCACCGCGGTACCCCGTTCACTGTGCTAGCCCCATCACTGTGCTAGCTCAATCACTGTGCTGGCCGAATCACTGTGCTCGCTCAATCACTGGCGCTCCAGCTCCTGGGCCTTGCGCTCCACGTCCTCAATCCCACCGCACATGAAGAATGCCTGCTCAGGGACCTGGTCGTACTTGCCCTCGCAGATCGCCTTGAACGAGGAGATCGTCTCGCTCACCGGCACGAACACTCCGGGCAGCCCGGTGAACTGCTGGGCGACGAACATGGGGTGGGACAGGAACCGCTCGATCCGGCGCGCCCGCTTGACGGTGACCTGGTCTTCCTCGGACAGCTCGTCGATGCCGAGGAGAGCGATGATGTCCTGCAGTTCTTTGTACCGCTGGAGGATCCGCTGGGTCTCGCGGGCGACGTCGTAGTGCTCCTGGCCGATGTACTTGGCGTCCAGGATGCGGGAGGTGGAGTCGAGCGGGTCCACCGCCGGGAAGATGCCCTTCTCGGTGATCTCACGGGAGAGCACGGTCGTCGCGTCCAGGTGCGCGAACGTGGTGTGCGGCGCCGGGTCGGTGATGTCGTCCGCAGGCACGTAAATGGCCTGCATCGAGGTGATCGAGTGGCCCCTGGTGGAGGTGATCCGCTCCTGGAGCTGCCCCATTTCGTCGGCCAGCGTGGGCTGGTACCCGACGGCCGACGGCATCCGGCCAAGCAGCGTGGACACCTCGGAGCCGGCCTGGGTGAACCGGAAGATATTGTCGATGAACAGGAGCACGTCCTGCTCTTTCACGTCGCGGAAGTACTCGGCCATGGTCAGCGCGGACAGCCCGACCCGCAGCCGGACGCCCGGCGGCTCGTCCATCTGGCCGAAGACCAGCGCGGTGTCCTGGATGACCTTCGACTCGGTCATCTCGATGAACAGGTCGTTGCCCTCGCGGGTCCGCTCACCGACGCCGGCGAACACCGAGACACCGCCGAAGTTCTTGGCCACCCGGGTGATCATCTCCTGGATGAGCACCGTCTTGCCCACGCCGGCCCCGCCGAACAGGCCGATCTTCCCGCCCTTGACGTAGGGCGTGAGCAGGTCGAGCACCTTGATGCCGGTTTCCATCATCTCGGTTCTCGGCTCAAGCTGGTCGAACGCCGGCGGGTCCCGGTGGATCCCCCACCGCTCGGTGACGTCGAGGGACGCGATCGGCACGTCCAGCGTGTCGCCCAGGACGTTGAACACATGGCCCTTGGTGATGTCCCCCACCGGCACGGAGATCGGGCCCCCGGTGTCGGCTACCGGCGCCCCGCGCACCAGGCCATCGGTCTGCTGCATGGAGATGGCGCGGACCACGTTGTCACCGATGTCCTGTTCCACCTCCAGGGTCAGCATCCGCACCTCGTCGTCCAGCGTCACGTCCACGTGCAGGGCGTTGTAGATGCCGGGCAGTTCCTCAGCGGGGAACTCCACGTCGACGACGGGACCGATCACCCGCACGACGCGGCCGGTGCCAGCACTGGTCTCGGCCTCGCTGTCGGGAGCGGGCTTCGCTACGGTTTCGGCCATGATGTTGCTCACTCTTTCCCGGCGAGCGTCTCGGCCAGCGCGTTGGCGCCCCCGACGATCTCGCTGATTTCCTGGGTGATCTCGGCCTGCCGCGCCTTGTTCGCCTCGCGGGTGAACTGCTCGAGCAGGTCGTTGGCGTTGTCGGTGGCTGACTTCATGGCCCGCCGCCGGGCCGCGATCTCCGATGCCGCGCTCTCCAGCAGCGCATGGTAGATCCTGCTCTCCACATACCAAGGCAGGAGAGCATCCAGAACGGCCGCCGGGCTGGGCTCAAACTCATACAGCGGCACGGGCCCGCTGGCTGGCTCTTCCGTCGTCTCCTCGATCTCCAGCGGGAGAATCCGGTGCACCACGGCGTTCTGGGTGAGCATGGACACGAACTCGGTGTACACGATGTGGATCTCGTCCACCCCGCCCTCTTCGGCCGGGCGGCCGAACGCCTCGACCAGCGTCGTGGCGATGTCCCGGGCGTTGTCGCGCTTCGGTGCCTCCGAGAACCCGCGCCACTGCTCGGCGATCTCCCGGCCGCGGAAGCGATGCCAGGAGATCCCCCGCTGGCCCACCACGTAGGTGACCGGCTCAACACCTTGCTCGGAAAGCAATGCCCGCAGGCCCTGGGCCACGCGCAGCACGTTGGCGTTGTAGCCGCCGGCGAACCCACGGTCGCTGGTGAGGATGAGCACCGCGGCCCGCTGTCTGGTCTCCGGCTCGCGGACCAGCGGGTGGTCGATCTGCGCCGAGCGGTTGACGACCGCCTCCAGGGCCGCGATGATCGCGCGGGCGTACGGCTGCGCGTCGCGCACCCGCTGCTGCGCCTTGATGATCCGCGATGCCGCGATCAGCTCCTGAGCACGCGTGATCTTGGCAATGGACTGGATTCCCCTGATCCGCTGCCTGACCGCGCGAAGCTGTGCTCCCATGCTGCGTGCCCTGCCCTACTTCTTCTCCGCCGGAGGCTTCTGGCCCGCGGCGGGCTCCACGTACCGGTTCACCTTGTCCCGGCCTTCCTCGTCCTCGGCGAGGGGCTCGGCCGTTTCCTCCTCCTTCACCAGCGGCTCGCCACCACTGACCGCGAATCCGGTGCGGAATTCGTCAATGGCGTCCTTCAGCGCGGTCGCGGTGTCGTCGGACAGCGCGCCGGTCTCCCGGATCGCGTCGTAGATGCCCGTGTGGTTTCGCTGCACGGAGTCGAGGAATTCCTCCTCGAACCGGCCGATGTCCTCGACGGGAACGTCGTCCAGGAACCCGGACGTGCCGGCCCACACCACCACCACCTGCTGTTCCACCGCAAGCGGGCTGTACTGGGGCTGCTTGAGCAGTTCCACGAGGCGCGCGCCCCGGTCCAGCTGAGCCCGGGACGCCGGGTCCAGGTCGGAGGCGAAGGAGGCGAACGCCTCCAGATCGCGGTACTGCGACAGAGCCAGCTTCAGGCCGCCGGCGACCGTCTTCATCGCCTTGATCTGCGCGTCGCCGCCGACCCGGGACACCGACCGGCCGACGTTGATGGCCGGGCGGACACCGGAGTTGAACAGGTCGGTCTCCAGGAAGATCTGCCCGTCGGTGATGGAGATGACGTTGGTCGGGATGTAGGCGGAGATGTCGTTCGCCTTGGTTTCGACGATCGGCAGCCCGGTCAGTGAGCCGCCGCCGATCTCGTCAGAGAGCTTCGCGCACCGCTCCAGCAGCCGGGAATGCAGGTAGAACACGTCCCCCGGGTATGCCTCGCGGCCGGGCGGGCGGCGCAGCAGCAGGGAGACGGTCCGGTAGGCCTCGGCCTGCTTGGACAGGTCATCGAAGATGATCAGCACGTGCTGGCCCTGGTACATCCAGTGCTGGCCGATGGCTGATCCGGTGTACGGGGCGATGTACTTGTAGCCGGCCGGGTCGGAGGCGGGCGAAGCCACGATCGTGGTGTACTCCATCGCGCCCGCGTCCTCCAGCGACTGCTTGACCTGCGCGGTGGTGGAGCCTTTCTGGCCGATCGCCACGTAGACGCACTTGACCTGCCGGGCTGGGTCGCCGGACTGCCAGTTGTCCCGCTGGTTGATGATCGTGTCGATCGCGATGGCCGTCTTGCCGGTCTGCCGGTCGCCGATGATCAGCTCACGCTGGCCGCGGCCGATCGGGGTGATCGCGTCGATGGCCTTGATCCCGGTCTGCAGCGGTTCGTTCACCTTCTGCCGCTGCACCACCGACGGTGCCTGGACCTCCAGGGCTCGCAACTGCGTCCCCTCGATCTCGCCCTTGCCGTCCATCGGGATACCGAGCGGATCGACCACGCGGCCCAGGAAACTGTCGCCCACCGGGACGGACAGAACCTCTCCGGTGCGCCGGACCTGCTGGCCCTCGTCGATCTTGCTGAAGTCACCCAGGATGACCACGCCGATCTCGCGCACGTCCAGGTTGAGTGCGAGGCCGCGGATTCCGCCGGGGAATTCCAGCAGTTCGTTGGCCATAGCCGAGGGCAGTCCCTCGACGCGGGCGATGCCGTCCCCGCACTCGGCGACGGTACCGACCTCTTCCCTGGAGGCCGCGTCCGGCTGGTACGCCTGGACGAAGCTCGCCAGCGCGTCCCGGATCTCGTCGGGCCGGATTGTCAGCTCCGCCATGGTCCTCGCGTCTCTCTCGTTATCAGTGCAACTGGTCTGTCGTTATGCCGGTGGTCTGTCGTCATGCCTGTCCCCGTGGTTCCGGACGGTACTGTGCGCCCGGCATCACGCCACGAGGCGGCGCCGTAGCTCGGCCAGCCGGCTAGCCACGCTGCCGTCGATGAACTCATCCCCGATCCGGACCGATATGCCACCTACCAGATTCGGATCAACGATCACATTGAGGTGGATCTCATGCCCGTACGCGGCCTCGAGCGCGGCGGCCAGCCGGGCGTGCTGCTCGGCGCTGAGCGCGATGGCCACCCGCACCACGGCGATCAGGCGCTCCCGCCACTGCGCCGCCAGCCGGGCGTACTCGGTCAGGCTGGCATCCAGATTACGTCCCCTGGAGTGCACGGCGGCCTCAGCGATCAAGCGCCGCGCATCCGGCGTCGCCTTGCCCTCAAGTAGGGAGTCAAGCAGACCGCGCTTGAAATCCGCCGGAATATCGGGGTTGGACAGGACGGTGCGCAGCTCCGGCGCGCCCGCGACCACCCGGCCGAACCTGAACAGCTGGTCCTCCAGGTCGTCGAGGTGGCGACCGCGCTCGGCGGCAGCCGAGATGGAGAGCACCGCGAGCTGCTCAACCGCCTCAGACAGGTCAGCCGGGCCTGACCACTGTCCCGCGGCGAGGGTCGCGACCAGATCGAGGGTGGCATCGCCGACCCGGCCGCCGAGCAGATCCCGGGCCAGCCCGGTGCGGGCGTCCGCCGGGCGGCTGCCGTCGGTGAGCGCGCGGCGCACGGCGGGCTCCGCGTCCAGCAGCGTGACGACGGCGAAAAGCTCATCGCCCAGCGTCCGGGCCGCAGTCGCTGACGTCACGGCGGCGGAGAGCTGCTGCCTGGCCTCGGCCAGGGAAGCCCGGCTGGCGCCCCTCACGTCAGGACCTCGTCCTCGCGCCGGCGGCGTCCGGCTGGTTTTCGAGATCCTCCATAAAGCGCTCGACGACGCGGCGCTGCCTGGCCTCGTCCTCCAGGGCCTCGCCCACCACCCGGCCGGCCAGGTCCACGGCCAGGGTGCCGACCTCGGCCCGGAGCATCTGGATGGCCAGCTGGCGATCGGCGTCGATCTGCGCGTGCGCCGCGTCGACCAGCCGCCGGGCCTCGGCCTGAGCCTGCTCCCGCATCTCGGCGATGATCTGGGCGCCCTCCTCCCGGGCCTTCTCGCGCAGCCGGGAGGCCTCTTGACGGGCCTCCGCGAGCTGCTCCTTGTACTGCTCGAGCCGCTGATCCGCCTCGGCCTGCGCCTCCTCGGCGCGCTGCAGGCCGCCCTCGATCTGCTCCGTGCGCTCGGCCAGAGTCTGCTGGATCCGCGGGAACAGCACCTTGTAGAGGATGCCGAAGACGACGAAGAAGGCGATCCCGCCGATGATCAGCTCGGTAACGCTTGGAAGCAGCGGACTTTGCGCAGTCGCATCTGCCAGGTATTTCACGGTCTGGCTTCCTCTCCGCTCAGCATCACTGTCTCGCTCACGCCGAGGTCAGCCCGTGGCGTGGAAGATGTACGGGACGACCAGGCCGATCAGGGCCAGCGCCTCGGTCAGCGTGAACCCGATGTACATGTTGGTGCGGATCAGACCGGCCGCTTCGGGCTGCCGGGCCATGGCCTCCACGCCATGACCGAAGATCAGGCCGATGCCGATACCGGGCCCGATGGCGGCGAGACCATAGGCCAGGGCGCCGAAGTTGATGTCGAGCTTCGGGGTGGCTGCGGCAGCAGCCACGAAATGTGCGAGAAGCATGTACTGATTCCTTTGCGTTCAGGCCGGCGGATATCCCGGCGGTTGTGTGGCCGTGATTGCCGTGCGCCTGCCAGCGTCATCGGCGGTCCGGCCCGGGTGGCGGGTCATGTCAGTGGCCTGCTTCCAGCGAACCGCCGATGTACTGCGCGGTCAGGATCGTGAAGATGAAAGCCTGCAGCCCCTGGATGAACATCTCGAAGGCGGTGAGCACGATGACCATGACGAACGTGCCCGCGCTGAACAGCAGCCCGATGCTGAGGCTGAACATGTACCAGGTCGCGAGGGTGAACACCAGGATCAGGATGTGCCCGGCGAACATGTTCCCGAACAGCCGGATCGCCAGGGTGAACGGCCTGATGACGACGTACTGGAGGACCTCGAGCGGCGCCAGGATGAAAAGGATGAATATCGGCGCGCCGGGCGGGACCATGCTCTTGAAGTAGCCGCTGAAGCCGAGATGCTTGATGCCGACCACCGTGTAGGTGATGTAGACCATGAGCATCAGCGAGACCGGGTAGGCGATCCGGGACGTCACCGGGAACTGCGCGATGGGGATGATCTCCATCAGGTTCATAATCCAGACGAAGAAAAACAGTGATACCAGGAACGGCAGGTAGCCGTCGCCCTTCCTGCCCATCATCGGGCGCAGGATCTGGTCCCGGATGAAGAACACGCCGAGCTCACCCAGGTTCTGCGCGCCGCGAGGGACCAACCGTGGCTTGGCGAAGGCCGCCCAGAAGAACGCGATCACGAGACCAGCGGAGATTATCGCGAGCAGCATCGGCTTGGTGAAGTGGAAGCTGCCAACCGAGAACAGCGGGCGGTAGCTGAAGTCGTACGGGTATGACGGTGCCGGATACCCGCAGCCGGAGAAGAGGTGACATCCCCCGCCAGCGATCACGTGGGCCGTATCAGTCACCGCATGCTCCTTTAGCCTTGCTCGTGGCCTCACCGGCCAGCCTCGTTACGCAGGTGCTCATGGCCTGGCCACCATCGCTGGATGGCCCGCCTTCGCCGCCTCGATCAGGACCTGCCGTAGCGGTATATGACCCCCGCGACGCCCAGGGCCAGGCCGATCAGCATGCCGATTGGGAAGATCATCGGGTGCCCCGTCCAGTGCGCGACGAGCCATCCGAGACCGCCGTAGACAATCATGCCGGCGATCAGGTAGCTGAACAGCGTCCAGCCCGCGTTCTCCCCGCCAGAACCGCGGCCTCGCGGCCCGTCCTGGCGCGTATCGCTCCCCCGCTCGCCGGCCGGCCGGGAACCGCCTCGGCCCATGCCGCCCCAGGTCATCGGGCAGGCCCGGGGGGACGGCCTGGTTCGCGGGCCGCGATCCGCCGTCCGGGAGCAGGGTGGCCGTCACGCGTCACCGTTCCCCGTCCGGTTCCACGTACGGCATCTTGAGCCGCAACGACCACATCACCTGGGCGCCGCTCCAGACCAGGATGCACACGATCGCGGTGAGGCCGAAGGCCCGCCCGTTGAAGAGGGTCGTGGTGCCGAACCTCGCTACTAGGAACAGCAAGACGATGATCTTGACGAAGAACGTGGTGAGCGCCGCCACCATCATGGCTTGCGGACTAACCCGCGCCGCCCGCTGCACGGCGAGTACGCTAATGGCGAAGAACGCGGCGACCAGCGCCACCCCGAGAACGGCTCCGAGCAGACCCTTCGCACCAGCCAGGATGCCGCTCAGTGCGACCATGATCGCCCCTGCGGCCGCCGCGAACACGGCAGACCGCCGGGCGATTGGACCGTAACTCGCCTGCATCTACGGGGCTCCGGACTGCTCGATGGGAGGACGGATCACGGGCTGATGCGCCGGACCGCCCCCCTTGCGGCACCGGCCGCACAGGACCGCGTTGCCGCAGGGGCGGCGCTCGCGCGCCGCCGGGTGAGCGAAACCTATCACGTACCCCTCACTCGTCCTCGAGTGGCTGCTCGTGAAAGATATCACAAGCTCTTTGACACCTGCTTGGGCAGGTCACCCGTGGCCATCTGAGCAGCCTCACACCGCAGCCCAGCCGTACCGCGCGGGGCGTTCCGGCACCGCGCGTTACCGCACGGGGCGTTCCGGCACCGGGCGATCTGGCGCCGGGCGGCCATTCGACAGGTAACCATTCGGCGGGTGGCCCGGCCCGGCCTGCCCCTGCAGCGCGCGATCCGGCAGCGCGTGATCAGGCACCGCGCGATCCGGCACCGCGCGG
>JAWWPY010000399.1:0-2863 GCA_033854735.1 Streptosporangiaceae bacterium
TAGATACAACTGTCAAGAAAATCGTGACGATTGCATAGCAAAACTGTGGCCAACTTACTTGTGCCTTCGATCCGATCCCGCGTGAACTGGAGTGACGTCCCCCTAATGGGGTGAAAAGGAAGAAGCCTCCATCGCATCCTGCTCACTCAGGCCAGGCGCCTGATGTATCCATCGGCGGGACCGGGCCGCCTCGATGAACGGGCAAGTCGTTCTGCCGGACCGCTACAGGATGCCGATGTCGTGGCCCCTGGCGATGGCATCATGGCGGGTGGAAACGTCCAGTTTCCGGTAGATAGCCTTGGCGTGGGTCTTGACGGTGTTCGGTGACAGGTAAAGCTGCTGTCCGATCTCCCGGAGGGATAGGGCGCTCCGGAGCATCTGCAGGACCGTCACCTCACGCTTAGTGAGCGGTTCGCCAGCCGCACGTCGCGGCGAAGTGGCAGTCCGCCGTTCGAGCCGGTGCAGCCGGGCCCACTGAGCCTCGGCGCCGTCCGGCCATGCGGCCAGCATTTCCCTGGCCTCGCCAAGCAGTGCTGTCGCTGCTGGACGGTCGCCCAGGTCGTAGAGCACTGAGGCCATCCTGAACATGGTGTCAATGACGGCCCAGGGGCTGATCCCGAACCATCGTCGGCGGATTCGGAGGGCGTGCTCAAACTCCTTGTATGCGTCTTGGGGGCGCCCGTGCTCGGCGTAGACGGCGCCAGCAGCCGTGTAGGCAACCGAACCCTGCTGGGTGTCGCCGAGGTCACTTTCTCCCACCAGCTGGCCGGCCGCGCGGACAAGCTCTTGCGCCTGCGCGGTCTGCCCTTGCTCGACCCGCACCACGGCCAGCAGGGAAAGGGCCGCTACCCGCGCCGCCGCGATGGACGCATCGCTCGCGAGTGCTTCAGTCAGCGGTGCAGCCGCGGCGTCCAGTTCACCGGACAGGTAGAGCGCTGAGCCCAGCGCTGTCCTGGCCAGCGCATACCAGGGCGACTGGGGGTCGCTTTCCAGCTCGGTTGCCGCGCGCGCCGAGTCGCGCATCGCCTCGATCCCGTCGAATCCGAAGCATCCCCGGAGCAGCGCAGCTGAGGATTTCAGCGACTGGATGCCATCAGGAAGCGGGCCGTCATGGTCAGCTGACTCGAGGACCAGGAGCCAGCGCTGCAGAAGCTCCGGCTCACCGGTGATGACCGCGCACCAGGCTGCGCAGTGCGCCGCCACAGGATCGGCGCCGATCTGGTCATCACCGAGCCAGCGCATCCATCCGTGAACCGTGCTGACCCGGCCGATATCCATGTAGGCGGGCCAGTGGCACGCGATTAGGTCGACGGCTGCGGTGACGTCACGGGCGGCCAGTGCGTGATCGATTGCCTCCTCCGCCGAGCCGGACTGACGGTGCCAGGCGCTCGCCCGCTGGTGCAGGGTAGGCACGATGGCGGGCTCGGTCCTGGCCAGGTGGCTGCAGAGCACCTGCGCGAACAGATGGTGGTAGCGGTACCACTGTCGGTCGTCGTCGAGGGGCACGAGGAAAAGGTTGTCGCGCTCGACGACGTCCAGGATCTCCGCCGCGTTGGCCGACCCGGTGACGGCTTCGCAGAGCGGTGCGCAGAACCGGTCCAAGACGGCGGTCCGCGCCAGGAACTGCCGGATCTGGGCGGGCTGGCGGCTCAGCACTTCCTCAGCCAGGAAGTCGACAATAAAGCGGTTGTCACCGGTGAACTGGCGGACGAAAGCCCCCGGCGAGGAATGACCGTGAAGAGAAAGCGCCGCGAGGTAGACACCGGCGGGCCATCCTTCGGTGCGTTCGACAAGATTGGCCAGGTCGGCTTCGCTGAGCTCGACGGCAGCAACCGTGCGCACGAGCGCGGCCGCCTGCGCCGGGGCGAACCGCAACTCAGGTGCCCGGACCTCGGCCATCATCCCCGTCGCCCGCAACCGGGCCAGCGGCAGCGGGGGGTCAGCCCGGGTCACCAGCACGACCTGGACGGTATCCGGAAGATGCGACAGCAAGAAGCCGACCTGGTCGTGGCAACTGGGCTCGCTGATCTCGTGATAGTCGTCCAGCACGACAACAACCGGGGCCCGGAGCGCGGCCAGCTCGTTGGCCAGGCTCGGCAGCACCTTTCCCGAGACATCTGGCACCTGCGCCCGAAGCGCCCGGAGCGTGTCTCCGCCGCCGAATTCCGGACAGGCTCGCTGCAGCGCGCCCACGACATGCGACCACAGCCGGGCCGGGTCGTCATCACCACGGTCGAGAGAGATCCACGCAAAGGGCCGGTCCTCGATCATGCTGGCACGCCACTGAGCGACGGCAGTGGTCTTGCCGAAGCCTGCAGGCGCCTCAACCAGCAGGAGCCGGGAGGTCACGCACCCCGCCAGATAGCCGACGAGTTCCTCGCGCTGCACCCACTCCTTACGAACGGCAGGAGCATGCAGCTTCGTCTCGATCAGCGGGCCTACAGTCGCCCGCTGCGGTACCGAAGGAGCAACGCCCGGCACGGGAGATTCAAGCGCGGCGGCCGCCCCCGAACCGTCCCGTTCTCCGCCGCCTGCCGTCAGCGGCTCGCCGGGGAACACGTCCTGCCCCGACCCGCCCGCCTGGCGGACTGGCACCGGAATGGCACGCTGTTGGCCGGCCGCCGAATCATCGGTGACGGTGCGCAGGTCTGCGCTGCTCACTTGCCTCCCAAGCCAGCAGTTCCCGAGCTGCCGGGGTCTTGAGCAGCGCCTATCCTCTTGCCACTATCGCACGACGCCCTTGACTACACAATCAGTCAGCCCCGCGGGTGAGGGCGGGCCGACCCGGGTGGTCCTGTTCTCCTGCCAGTCCGGGGACCCCGGTCCCGGCCGGGGTCCCCGGACTGGCGTGCGGGCCGAGTGG
>JAWWPY010000400.1:0-7852 GCA_033854735.1 Streptosporangiaceae bacterium
TGATGAGCCCTCGCGACTTTGGCGCTTTCGGTGTCGTTGTCGTCGCACTACTGGGAGTCCAGAGCGTCGGGCAGCTTGGCACGGGCAGCGCCCTGGCCCTCTGGCGGGGGAACCCGGACGAGATCGCGCCGACCGTGACGGCGATCTCCGTCGCTGCCAGTGCCGCCGTCTATGCGGCTTGTTACGCGGGAGCTCCCGCATTTGCCGCCACGATGGGGGCTCCGGCCGTTGCGCACGTCATCCGGATCGTGGCCCTGAACGTACTGATCAGCGGCGTGGTCGCCGCCCCGCGGGGGATGCTGCAGCGGCGTTCGCCCCGCCTCAGCGTGATGGTCGTCCAAGTGGACAACTGGCTCGGCGTGCTGGTGACCATCGGGCTGGTCACGACCGGGCATGGCCTGATGAGCCTGGCCATGGGAAGGCTGGCCGGCGGCCTGGCGGCCGCGATTATCTTCATCGCGTTCTCGCCACGGTCGCTGCGTATCGGCTTCAACCGCGCCGAGGCCGGTGCCCTGCTCCAGATCGCACTGCCGTTCGCGGCTTCCGGCGCGCTCGCATTTGGCATCACCAACGTGGACCAGATCACCGTCGGGCACATGCTGCACGCGTCGAACCTTGGCTTCTACCTGCTCGCCCTGTGCGTCGCCACCTGGCCGGCGACCATGTTCTCCCAACCAGTCCGCGACGCCGCCCCCGTCGCCTTCGCCCGCTTCCGGCGGGGTCCCCAGGTCGTCGGCTCGGCGTTCATGTCGTCGGCCAACCTGCTCGCCTCGATGACGCTGCCGGCCTGCATCCTGATCAGCTGTTCAGCAGGGCCCCTCATCCAGCTCGTGTATGGCCCGGCCTGGGCGCCTGCGGCGCACGCGCTGGTGTGGCTGGCCCCGCTGGCGACGCTCCGCGTCTTCTACGCGCTGGCGAGCGACTACTTCGCCGTGCTCGCCTCGTCTCGCCGGGCGCTGACCTTCCAGGTGATCTGGCTCATCACGCTGGTGCCTTCCCTGGTGGCGGGGGCGTGGAAGCATGGCCTCCTGGGCGTGGCCGTGGCCCAGGTCATCATCGCCGTACTGTTCCTGCTGCCCTGGTACCTGACCGAGCTGAAACCGCTCGCCATCTGGCCACGGGCCCCCGTCGCCCGGCTGAGCTTCCCGATCGGTGCCGCCGCCGCCGTGGGTTTGATCGCGGTCGGCGCACAGCGGTTGTTTCCGGACGACCGCCTGGATGTCGCGATCGGTGGCTGCGCCGCGCTCGCCGCCATGGGCCTGCTCGGGTTCAGGATGCGCAGAGTGTTCGCGGCGGTACGGAGAGCCGCCGCCGGGGCGGCCGGAGGATCAGGGCGGGTGGCCGACGTCGTCGGGCCCGCGCTCGCGTCAGCATTCGTCATGGTCCCGGCCCTCTATCCGGTCACCCCGTTGCGCCCCGCGATGCGGCCGACCCCGGCGGCGGCGCAGGGCCTTGGCGGCAAGATCCGCGCCGGAGCCCGCTGGAGCCTGATAAATACCGTCGTCCTGCGGGTCAGCAACTTCTTCGTCGGGGTGCTGCTGGCCCGGACCGTATTCGGTCCGTCCGCGTGGGGCCTGTACGCGGTTTCACAGATTGTCATCGCTGTCCTGCTGAGCGCGAATGAGCTGGGGGTAAGCGGGGCGCTCATCCGCTGGGACGGCGATGTCCGCGACTTCGCGCGGACAGTCTTTACCCTGTCCGTGGCGTCAAGCACTGTCATCTACGCGGCGGTGTTCGTAACTGCCCCCTACCTCGCCCGCCTGCTCGGCTCCCCGGCCGCGACCATCATGGTGCGGGTAATGTGCGTCTCCGTCATCATCGACGGCTTCGCAGCTGTTCCCCTGGCCCTGCTTGACCGGGAATTCGCGCAGGGACGCCGCATGGCGGTGGACGCCCTCAACTTTGTGGTGAGCACGGGCGTGACGCTCTGGCTCGCCTTCGCGGGCAAAGGGCCCATCGGCTTCGCCTGGGGATCAGTGGCCGGATGTACCGTCGCACTTGCCGCAGCCCTTGTGCTGGCCCCGCACTTCATTCTGCCTGGCTGGAACACCGCCCAGGCACGCAAGTTGCTCGGTTTCGGCCTGCCGCTGGCCGGCGCGGGCCTGCTGATGCTGGGGGTGGTCAACGTCGATTCCGCGATTGTCGGCGCGACTCTCGGCCCCGCCATGCTGGGCCTGTACCAGCTCGCCTTCAACGTCTCCAGCTGGCCGGTGACCGTCATCTCCCAGGCGGTTGCCCGGGTGTCCTTCGCCGGCTTCTCACGCGTCGCCGACTCGACCAAGATGCTGGCGGAGGCTTTCGCCCGGGCGATGGGCCTCTTGATGGCACTGACCGTCCCGGCCTGCGTCCTGCTGGCCACCCTCGCGGGACCGCTCATCCATGCCATCTACGGCGAGCGATGGGTACCCGCGGCGCACGCGCTGAGCCTGCTGGCCCTGCTTGGCATGCTGCGAGTGGCCTACCAGCTTATGTACGACTTGATGGCCGCCGCCGGCAAGAGAAACGCGCTGATGGGGGTGCAAGGCCTCTGGCTTGCTGCCTTGATTCCTGTCCTGCTGATCGGCGCCCGGCTGCGCGGGATAGCCGGAGTCAGCGCCGGGCATATTCTCGTTGCGGCGCTGCTGGTGGGGCCGTCCTTTCTCTGGTCGCTCTCCCGCGCTGGCATAAGAGTGCGCCCCACCATGCTCGCCTGCCTGCGGCCGCTCATCGGTGGTGGGTTCATGGCAGCCGTGTCATTGCTCGTCACCCACGTGCTCGGCGGCGGCTGGGTGGGACTGCTGGCCGCGATGGGCGCCGCGTGCGCTGTTTACCTGCCCGTTGTTTACCCCATGCGCGCAATGCTCCGGGGCCCCCTGCAATCGGATGAGGTGGCCGAGATCGATGCAGCCTGAGCATGAATATCAACGTCCCGGAGGATCGCGCGCGGCTTCCGCGCCAGTGCTCGGATATTCTCGCCGTTGCCTCGGTAAATTTGTCAGAGCATCTCGCATTATGCTGATGAGGAGTCAGTTGTGAAAGTTCTTGTGTACCCGCACCTGATGGAAATTGGCGGCAGTCAGCTCAATGCGGTCGAGACCGCGGCAGCCGTCCGCGACCGGGGTCACGACGTCAGCGTGATCAGTCGGCCGGGTCCGCTGGTGGAGACCGTGCGGCGGCTCGGGCTCAGCCACATTCCCTTGGACCCGCGCTCGCGGCGCCGGCCGTCCCCCCGGGCCGCGGCCCAGCTGACGCAGCTGGTCAGGGAGCACAAGTTTGACGTCGTGCACGGTTACGAGTGGCCGCCGGGCGTGGACGCATTCATCGGCCCCCGGCTGCGGCTCGGCGCGCCAGTGGTGTGCACGGTCTACTCGGCGACGGTGGCCCCGTTCCTCCCCCGCGTCATCCCGCTGATCGTGTCCACCGATGACATCCGGCGGCGCGCGGCCGAGGCAGGCCACACCTCGGTGACGCTCCTCGAGCCGCCGGTAGACGTGCGGGCCAATTCGCCCGAGCACGACCCCGGATCGTTCCGCAAAGACCACGGACTCGACCCAGCCGTGCCGCTGGTGGCAGCAGTAAGCCGCCTGCTCCCCGAGCTCAAGCTGGACGGGCTGCTGGCCGCGTGTGATGCTGTGGGCGAACTGGCGAGTTCCGGCGTACAGGTTCAGCTGGCCGTCGTCGGCGGTGGGCTGGCCCGCCCAATGGTCGAGGAGGCGGCCGCCGCGGCGAACGCCCGTGCCGGCCGCCAGGTGGTTGTGCTGACCGGCGAGCTCCAGGATCCGCGGCCGGCTTATGCCGCCGCCGACGTGCTCCTCGGCATGGGCAGTTCAGCACTGCGCGCGATGGCATTCGGCAAGCCCCTGGTCGTCCAGGGAGAGCGCGGCTTCTGGGAATTGCTTACTCCTGAATCCGCACCAGCGTTCCTCCGGCAGGGTTGGTACGGCATCGGCTCTGAGGCGGACGGACGGTCGGCGGGCGCGGCGCGGCTCCAGAAGATCCTGCGGGAATTGCTCGATGATCGCGCCGACTGGGCACGTCTTGGCGCCTACGGCCGGACTCTCGTCGTCGAGCGCTGCAGTCTTGACCGAGCGGCCGCAGTATGCGAAGAACTTTTCCTGTCGGCTATCAAGACACCGACCCGGACCTCAGCCATCCAGCTGACCCAGGAAACCACGCGCGCCGCGATTGGCCTGCTCCAGTACAAGGCGAACAGAAGATGGCAGCGCTGGCGGGGAACCGCCTCGATTGAGGATTTCAACGCGTGGCACCAGGGGGGCGCGAAGTGAACCCAATTCCACTTGTTGACTTGCGGGCGCAGCACACAGCCGTGGCCGACGAGGTCGCCGAAGGCTGGGAACAGGTGCTGACCTCGGCCGCGTTCATAAATGGCCCTCAGGTGATGGCATTCGAAACCGCATATGCCGATTTCATCGGCACCCGGCAATGCATCGGCGTCGGGAACGGCACCGACGCGATCGAGATAGCGCTGCGCGCGCTCGGCATCCGCGCGGGCGACGAGTGCATCCTGCCTGCCAACACCTTTATCGCCACCGCGGAGGCCGTTTGCCGGACGGGAGCCACTCCAGTCCTGGTCGATTGTGCTGACGACGGAACCTATCTGCTCGACGCTGCCGCCGTCGAGGCGGCGGTGACCCCGCGCACGCGGGCGATCATCCCGGTGCACCTGTACGGCCAGTCCGCGCCGGTGGAGCTGCTCATGCCGATCGCTGACCGGACCGGCGCGAAGGTGGTGGAGGACGCTGCGCAGTCGCAGGGCGCGAGCCGGAACGGAACGAAGGCTGGCGCCCTCGGGCACGCCGCCGCGACCAGTTTCTACCCCGGCAAGAACCTGGGGGCGTACGGCGATGCCGGCGCGGTACTGACTGGATCCGACGACCTGGCGACGCGGATGCGGATCATCCGTGACCACGGGTCCCCGCGAAAGTACGAACACGAGGTCGTGGGGGTCAACAGCCGGCTGGACACGCTGCAGGCAGTCGTGCTGTCAGCAAAGCTGCGTCGGCTGGCCGGCTGGAACGCCGCCCGGCGGGCCGCCGCGGAGCGGTACGACATTCTGCTGTCGGGTCTGGACGACGTGATCCGGCCCCGGACGCTCGACGGCAACGAGCACGTCTGGCACCTCTACGTGGTGCGCGTGCCAGACCGGGACCGGGTGCTCAAGGAACTGCAGGCGGCCGGGATCGGCGCCGGCATCCACTACCCGGTACCCATCCACCTGACCGAGGCGTTCGCCGGGCTGGGGAACGCAGAGGGCACGTTCCCGGTCGCCGAACAGGCGTCGCGAGAACTGCTCAGCCTGCCCCTGTTCGCCGAGATCACTGCCGGGCAGCAGGACCGCGTCGCGGATGCGCTCAAATCCGCACTGCGGTGAAGCTGCGGGTAAAGGGGGGTCAGCGGATGGTGCGACGACGACGGTTGCGGCCCGCGGGGCGGATGTCTCGCCGCGTGGTTATCACGGCGGCAGGCGTGGCGGCGGGCGTGGCGGTGCTGATCGTGGCAGCGCTGGTGGGACTGGGCACCACTTTGTCGGCGGCACACGGAACCCGGAACGCCAGAGCGTCAGGCGGAGGAGGCGCCCCGTCGGTACTGTCATCGGCACTCACATCACCAAGCCCTGCGCCGTCACGGTCACTGACACATGCGATACCGCTGTACGACCCTGCGCTGCACAATTGCGGCGCTGACCCGCACACGTGCGGATATCCTGACGCGACGAACACGGGACCGCCGCCGGGCATGAAACTGCTGACGGTGCCCGGTCAGGTCTCCCACGGGCCCGGCTGGCACTACGACTCAAGCGGCTTGGTCGTGGTCGACCGCAACGGGACGGTGCTGCAAGGACTCTCCATTCCTTACAACGTTGACGTGACCGCGTCGAACGTGACCATCAGGGACGTGCGGATCAGTGCGGGCGGCGCAGACTTCGGGGTCAGCCTGCGGCACACGTCGGGCGTCACGATCGAGCACTCCACCATCAGCGGCCAGAACTCCACCAGCGGCCGGGTGAACTACGCGATTGACGATGTCTACGGGGACTCCACCGGGATGGTCATCAAGAATGACAACATCTCGGCTTTCAGGACCGCCATCCAGATATCCACCGGCCTGGTGACCGGCAACTACATCCACGACCCCGGCTACATCGACGGGGACCACACCAACGGCATCTACGTGGGCGGGACCACCCAGCCACTGACGATCAGCCACAATACGATCTTCAACAACCTCGGCCAGACCGACACCATCAACCTCGACGCAACGAGCTCCGGCCAGCAGGTGGCCAACACGATCATCGAGAACAACCTGCTCGCCGGGGGCGGCTATAGCATCTACGGCGGCAATGCCCTGAACGCCTCCACCTCGAACATCGTCATCAAGAACAACCGGTTCAGCGCTATTTTCTATTCGCAGTCTGGTCAATATGGCTACCTGGATGAGTTCGATCCCGCTGCGCCCGGCAACGTCTGGTCGGGCAACATCTGGGACGCCACCGGCGGCCCAGTCAGTTCCTGAACATGAAGCACTGGCTAGCCAGCGGGCGGAGGCAGTTGTGACGGCGTCGGCAGAGAACCGGCAGCGGCAAGATTGCGAAGACGCGAGCGGACTCATCGTCCTTCATGCGGCCAACAACTACAGCGGGCCGCGTTTCGCCGACCAGCAGCTCGCCGAGTCCCTGGCCAAGATCCATCCGGTGCTCTACGTCGACCCGGCCACCTCGATCGTGTCCCGCAGGCGCCGCCCAGAACTCCGGGCCTCCTACCACGAACCGAAGCTCCGCACGATTGCCCCCAACCTGACCCGGCTGAGTCCTACGGCCCTCCCGGGAATGGAGCGGCCCGGCATGGCTGCGGTCACCAGGGCCTTGACCGCCCGCGCCATCGGCCGGACTCTTCGCCGTCTTGATGTGCAGCGGATCGCTCTCATCGAGACTTCACCTCTGGGCTCAGTCATGGGTATGTGCGGCGAGTCACTCCACGTCTACTGGGCGCAAGACGACTATGTAGGGCTGGCCCAGCTCCTGGGGTTCTCAGAAAGGCGCGTAGCCGAAGGCGAGCATCGCTTGCTGCAGCATGCTGACGTGGTGATCGCGGCCAACCCGAAGGTCGCGGAGCGCCTCCGCCGCAGCCATCAGCACGTCGAGCTGATCCCTTACGGTGCTGACGCCGAAGCCTTTGGGCACGCCGCGTCGGCCGCCCGGCCGGATGACATCGGGCTGCCCCGGCCGATCGCTGGTTTCATGGGTCACATCGGCGAGCGCATCGACCTCCCGCTGCTCACCTCGGTAGCCGACACCGGCTGCTCGCTCCTCTTGATCGGGCCACGCCATCCGCGGTTCGACGTTTCCGCGCTCGGGGACCTGCTGGCCCGCGACAACGTGCAGTGGGTCGGCCCGAAGCAGTTCGATGCGCTGCCCAGTTATCTCGGTTCGATCGATGTGGGCCTCATCCCCTACGATCACAGCGCGTTTAACGAAGGCAGCTTCCCGTTGAAGGCGCTCGAGTATCTGGCGGCCGGCCTCGGTGTCGTTGCCACCGACCTGCCCGGTGTCCGGTGGCTCAACTCGCCTGACATCGTGATCGAGGATCAGCCGACGCCATTCGCGCTGGCCGTCCGGAAGGCACTGGAGGCGCCCGGCGACGGCCAGGCGAGAGAGCGGCGCCGGAGGTTCGCCGGCCAGCACACGTGGGACGCCCGGGCACAGGAGTTCTCGCGCGTGGTGTGGGAACCGCTCATACAGCCGCGGTAGCCAGCCGGGTGCCGGGGGTCCTGGGGCGCCCGGATCAGGGCGGATTGCCGGGCCGACCAGCGCGCAGGCCATGAGCCTCCTATAATCCCGAAAGCACCCGGATCC
>JAWWPY010000401.1:0-3310 GCA_033854735.1 Streptosporangiaceae bacterium
CTCGTGCGGCGTCTTTCCCCAGGAGGGGCATTGCGCTGCCCACGCCTCGGCCTGCGCCGCGGTGTGGCCGCCCAGCATCAGGCGCAGCAGGAAACAGGCTGGATCGATGAACGCGGCACCACGAGTGGGCCAGGCCCAGTCGATGATCCATGCTCCATCGGTGGTCATGAAGACGTTGAGCGGGTTGAAGTCGGTGTGCGGCAACGCCGTGCCTGCTAGCAGACCGAGGTCGGTGTGATCGTCAACGTAGGCTGCCCAGCGCCGCGCAGGCCTGCATCCGCGAGAAACCAGTGTCCGCCCTCGACGTAGTAGTGCCTCTCCGTTCCAAGCAGCTCGCGTGCGTAAGCCAGTATGTCAAAGTGCTTGCTCTCGCAGCACCGCACGCCTGGCCTGCTTTACCTCGACAACAGCATGCGGCTTAAGCCGCCCGGAGCGGTCAGGCGCGTACGCGACGAAATGTCGGCGGCACGTGAATACTGACCCCGGCGTGGCATCTGAATTTTGACCCCCTGCCCGATGACTCTGGCTCTAGCCGAGCCAGGGGGTGAAAGGGGTGCTTTGCGTGGAGGACTGGGCTGAGATCCGCAGGCTGCACCGGGCGGAGAAGATGCCGGTCAAGGTGATCGCCCGGGTGATGGGGGTCTCGAGGAACACGGTGCGGGCGGCGGTCGCCAGTGACCGGCCGCCGAAGTATGAGCGGCCGGCGAAGGGATCGGTCACCGATGCGGCGGAGCCGCGGATCCGGGAGCTGCTGAAGGCGTATCCGGCGATGCCGGCGACGGTGATCGCGGAGCGGATCGGGTGGGAACATTCGGTCCGGGTGCTGCGGGACCGGGTCGCGGAGCTGCGCCCGGCGTATCTGCCGCCGGATCCGGCGTCGCGGACGGCGTATGCGGCGGGTGAGATCGCCCAGTGCGATTTCTGGTTCCCGCCGGTCACCATCCCGGCCGGGTGCGGGCAGGTGCGCAGGCCGGTGCAGCTGCCGGTGCTGACCATGGTCTGCGCGTACTCCCGGTGGCTGATGGCGGTGCTGATCCCGACCCGGCGGGCGGAGGACTTGTTCGCGGGCTGGTGGCAGCACATCGCCGGCCTGGGTGCGGTGCCGCGGGTGCTGGTCTGGGACGGCGAGGGCGCGATCGGCCGGTGGCGGGCCGGGCGGGCTGAGCTGACCGGCGACTGCCAGGCGTTCCGCGGCACCCTGGGCGCGAAGGTGGTGGTCTGCAAGCCCGCCGACCCGGAGGCGAAAGGGATCATCGAGCGAGCCCATGACTACCTGGAACGCTCGTTCCTGCCCGGCCGGGTCTTCACCAGCCCGGCGGACTTCAACAC
Organism: Streptosporangiaceae bacterium; assembly: GCA_033854735.1. Lineage (GTDB taxonomy): Bacteria > Actinomycetota > Actinomycetes > Streptosporangiales > Streptosporangiaceae > JAWWPY01. The sequence goes on from JAWWPY010000401.1 coordinate 1,330, forward strand.
CCAGCTGGCCGCCTGGCTGGCACTGGTGAACACCCGCCCGCGCCGGGCGCTGGGCTGCTCCCCGGCCGAGCGGATCACCGCCGGTAAGCAGGCGATGCTCACGCTGCCGCCGGTGGCCCCGGTGACCGGGTGGCGCGCATCGGCGCGGCTGGCGCGTGACCACTACGTGCGGCTGGATTCCGGCGACTACTCCGTCCACCCGGCCGTGATCGGCCGGCGGATCGAGGTCACCGCGGACCTGGCCCGGGTACGGGTCTTCGCCGAAGGGCGCCTGGTCGCCGACCATGAGCGCCTGTGGGCGTGGCATCAGAGCATCACCGACCCTGCCCACCTCGCTGCCGCCCGGGCCATGCGCCGCGAGCGGGTCACCGCGTTGCGGCGTCCCGCTGAGCCGGAGGTGCAGATCCGGGCGCTGGCCGACTACGACACCGCGCTGGGCGTGGACGGGGGTGCCGCCTGATGCCTGCCAAGACCGCCAGCCGCGACACCACCGCCGAGATCGCGTTCCTGACCCGGGCGCTGAAGGCGCCCACGCTGCGCGAGTCAGTGCCCCGCCTGGCTGACCGGGCCCGGGCGGAGTCCTGGACTCATGAGGAGTTCCTCGCTGCCTGCCTGCAGCGCGAGGTCGCGGCCCGGGAGTCCCATGGCGGGGAGGGCCGGATCCGGGCCGCCCGGTTCCCCTCGCGCAAGAGCCTGGAGGAGTTCGACTTCGACCACGCCCGCGGGCTGAAACGCGACGTGATCGCCCACCTGGGCACCCTGGACTTCACCACCGCCCGCGACAACGTGGTGTTCCTCGGCCCGCCCGGCACCGGCAAAACCCACCTCGCCATCGGCCTTGCCATCCGGGCCTGCCAGGCCGGGCACCGGGTCCTGTTCGCCACCGCCGCCGAATGGGTCGCCCGCCTCGCCGACGCCCACCACGCCGGCCGACTCCAGTCCGAACTCGTCCGGCTGGGTCGCTACCCGCTGCTCGTCGTCGACGACGTCGGCTACATCCCCTTCGAACCCGAGGCCGCCAACCTGTTCTTCCAGCTCGTCTCGGCCAGATACGAACGGGCCAGCCTCATCGTCACCAGCAACAAGCCCTTCGGCCGGTGGGGCGTGGTGTTCGGCGACGACGTGGCCGCCGCCGCCATGTTCGACCGCCTCGTCCACCACGCCGATGTCATCGCCCTCAAAGGCGACAGCTACCGCCTCAAAGACAGAGACCTCGGCCGCGTCCCCGCGGCCACCGCAACCGACGACTAACCGGACAACACAACCATGCAGGGGGTCAGTTTTCAGATGCCGCCAGGGGGTCAGAATTCAGCCGCCGTTGACACTGCATCCTGTCCAGAGAGCCAGCCAGCTCCGGACCCACGACCTGACCGGCGCGTTCCTCCGCGTTCGCCGGGTGATCAGCGGTGGGTCACGCCCGGCCGGGCGAGCGGCGCGAGGGTGGGCTCGGTCACGGGCACGTCGCCCAGCGCTTCGTCGATCGCGGCGAGTGTGTCGGGCGTGAGCTGGACACCGGAAGCCTCCACGTTGGCGCGAACCTGCTCGGGGCGGGTGGCGCCGGTGATCGCGGAGGCGACTTCGGGGCGGCGCAGCACCCAGGCCAGGGCGAGATCGGCCATGGACAGGCCGGCCTGATCCGCGATCGGCCGCAGGCGGTCGACGGCCTGGAGGGTGGCGTCGTTCATCACCAGGTTCATGGCGACGTTCATGTCGGTGCTGGACGCGCGGGAACTGGCCGGCGGGGCCTGCCCGGCGTGGTACTTGCCGGTGAGCAGCCCCTGGCTTCGACAGTGGCCTCTGTGGCAGCTCGGTCGCGGCTGTCAGGCCCCACCCCCACGATGCCCAGCTCCAGGAACTGCGCCAGGATGGCCGTGCAGGCCGCCTGTGATCTTTCCGGATCCGATAAGCTTTATCAGATAACTCTGCCGGTCTTCCTCGGAGCGCTTTCGCCACTTTCTTGCATCTGTATCGTGCCCGATTT
>JAWWPY010000402.1:0-2607 GCA_033854735.1 Streptosporangiaceae bacterium
CGGAGGCCATCGATTCGAGGAGGTCCTCGTTGTAGCTGTCGCCCACGCCGAGCGTGGTGGTACCGACCCCGCGGGCCGCCAGGCCGCGGGCCTCGGTGGCGATCGTGTTCGGGTCGGTCACGCCGACGTTGGCCAGGCCGTCGGACAGCAGCAGCACGCGGTTCAGGCCGCCGTCGACGCGCGCGGCCTCGGCCTGGCGCGCCCCCTCGGCCCAGCCGCCGTGGAGGTCGGTCGAGCCCCGCGGCTGGACGTGCCCGATCCGCCGCACGATCTCCGGCTTGTCGGCCGCGGGCCCGCCGGGGACGATCACCTCGACCCGATCGTCGAACGTCGTCACGCTCACGCGGTCGTCCGCCAGGAGCTGCTGCACGGCGAAGGCCGAGGCCTCGCGGGCGAACGGCATCTTCTTCCCCATCGCCATCGATCCCGAGCGGTCGAGCACCAGCGCCAGGTTCAGCGGCGGCCGGGGGAAATGCACCTCGGGCTGCGGCGGCGTGATCCGGATCAGCACGTCGAGCGTGATCGTTGCGTCGGAGCAGACGACTTTCTTGCCCGGGATCAGCGCGATCTGGGGGTCGGTCATCGGGAGATCGCCTCCTGGATGGGATGGGATTGGGGTCAATCGACCGGGGAAGAACGCGACTCGTCGCACCGCCTGCCTGGGGTATTGATCGGGAAAGGCACGACACGCCCGAAACGAATCCAAGGGTTCAGTATAACCCAATCCCGGCCCTCCGCCACAGTCGCTTGCAAACGTGGTCTTTCCCGGTCCATGCGGATGGGACGCGGGAATCCCCGGCGGCCCCCGCGCGCGGGCCGTCCCACCCCGGCCGGCACGCCGAGCAGGACCGCGGGATGGGCCATCACAACGCGATCCGTGGGCAGTACAACCCCGCCGCCTCTCGTCGCCACCACGCCTTCTCACCGGGGCTCGTGAACCGGTAGAGATAGAGCCGGGCACGCAGGAAGCGCGGCGGACGGGCGGGGAACGGGTTGCTCCTCAGGAGACCCAGCACTTCGGGCGACCCTTCGAGGAGCCGCCGCTCGAACGCGAGGAACCAGGGCTGCGACCCGCAGTCGGGCGCCAGTGCCGCGAACCACATCTGCCAGTCCAGACGGGGCAAGTGCGGCGTGGTGAACCGCGGCCGCCGGTTCACGTCGCCCGGCTTCCACCGGAACTCATAAGGCGACCACGTCTCCCCGTCTTCGCTCCCCTCGACGATGATCTCCGGCCGCTCGGTCGTCATCACCGCGAACAGCCCGTACGCGTTCATGCTCCGCAGGGGCGCCAGCCGGCTCCGCACCGCCTCGAGCGGGGCCGGGAAGACCACGGTCCCGCCGGACCGATCCAGGCCCTCCATCGTCGTCACCAGCACGATGATCGCCCCCGCCACCCCGAGGGAGACCCGGCGCCACCAGCCCGGGCGCGGCGGCGCCGGCTCGTCCCGATCGGGGTCGCCGAGGACTGAGGCCCAGTCGCGGTCCTCCACCAGGGAAAGGCAGAGCACGACGGCGAGCGCGTTGAAGAACCCGTAGTTGCCCGTCGCGGCGATCAGCACCTGGAGCAGCACGAGGCTCCAGAACCCGGCCATCCGCAGCCGGCGCGGGCCGAAGACGAAGAACGGGGTGATCAGCTCGGCCCAGAACACGTACCCGACCGACGCCGCGTGGAACCACGGCGGCAACTGGTGCATGTACCAGCTCGTCCAGGTGGGCAGGGGCTGCGTCTCGTAGTGGTACTTCATCGCCTCCCAGGCCCACCAGGTCGGGTCGCCGCCGGTCAGCTTCACCACCCCCGACAGGAACATCAGCCGGAAGACCAGCCAGCGGATCAGCCAGAGCGCCCCGGGCGACGGCTCGCGCCGGGCCCGGCCCAGCCACGGCCCCCGGGGCGCGAACAGTACCCCCAGCAATCCCGCCTCCAGCAGCAGCGCGTCCCACTGGTAGCCCAGGAAGTCCTGCCCCACCACCGCGAGCGACAGGTAGAACAGCCAGAGCAGTGCGAGACAGGCCCGGGGCAGCACCCCGGCGACGAGCAGCCCGCCGACGACGACCCCGCCCCAGCACAGGAAGTGCAAGGCCCGATCCGAGCTGTCGAGCCAGAGCAATGTCGGGAGTTCCCAGTAGCGCCCGCCCCCCAGGAGCGGACCGAGCTGGCTCAGGAATTCGCCGGCCGGCAGGATGCCGCGGCTGCCGATCAGCCCGTCCACCTGGACGGCCAGCGACCAGAACGCCGCCAGGTAGACCGCCCCCAGCCCGCGGATGAAGATCGCCCGCATGCGGCGATACCGCGGCCGCCGGTCCACCGCCCCCCAGAGCCAGCGAGTCGCGACCGCCGCCGCGTCGCGATGCCGCGCCACGATCCCGTAGGCCCACTCCGCCACGTCGGCGAACGCCGGCAGGTTCTCGTACAGCCAGCCCAGCCACCGCTTCTCCCCCGCCGTCGCGTAGAGCCGGAACACCGCCCGCGCCCCGCCCGAGGCCCGCCCGTCCGGCTCGATCAGCCAGACCCGGGCCTTGAAGCCGGCCTCGCCGATCTCCGGGAAGCGCGAGGCCACCTCGCTCGACGGCCGATACTCGACCGAGTCGCCGGTCATGCTCCGGCCG